>JAHFPK010000127.1 GCA_023266715.1 Hyphomicrobiales bacterium
TAGGCAACGGGATAGCCGAGGACGAGCGTGCAGAATGTGACCAAGAGCGAGATGCCCATGGTTCTCAGCAGTACATCGACATAGATGGCGCGCTCCGCTGGAACCCGCTCGACGCTGCCATCTGCGGCCTGCCGCAAATCCAGCATGCTCAGCACATAAAAAGGCGTCAGCGCGCTGGAGCTTCGCTTTATGGTGGCCCAGGTTTCATTTCCGCCCCAAACCGGATCGATGGCGATGACAGCATCCTTGTAAGGGGCCTGCTCCAGGGCGCCCACCTTGCGCCCGGCGGTCACGACCTTTGATCGCATGCCGGAGATTTCGTAATTGAGGCGCTTGCCGATAAGCGCCGTCGTCTTGTTGGTGTTGGCCGCCTTCAAATCCTGAACGAAGGCCGCAAACACCTCTTCGCCAGGCACGTCCGAGCCATCCCATGATTTGAGGGCGGTGATGGTCAGGGGAAGATTGTCGCTCACGTCGGGATCGTGAACCGCGTTGAACAGCATCACCGCGATCGGTGTCAGGAATGAAATTGCAATGAACAGGAACAATGGTGCGATGAGCGTCAGCGCCCGGATGCGCTCACGGCGCTCGGCCTGACGCAACCTGGTCTTGAGCGGCGTCCCATCCGCCGCCCGCATAACGCCGTCACTCGGTACGGCATCTGCAATCGCCATTCTCGCCATTCCCCTATCAGTAGTGCGAACCGGCGAGGAGGAGGTGATCCCCCTCCCCGCCAGTCAATGTTGGTGTTACTGTGCGAGCCAGGAATTGAAGCGTTCGCGCAGTTCGTCGCCGTGATCGGCCCAGAACTGCGGGTCGACGTTGAGAGCCGTCTTCATGTTGTCCGGCGCGGTCGGCAGATCGCCCAGAACCGCGGTATCGACCATCGGGCCCGAATCCATATTTGACGGGCCGTAGGAGATATACTTGGTCTGGTCGGCCATGCGTTGGGGATCCGAGGAATAGCTGACAAAACGATAGGCTTCCTCAAGCTTGGGTGTGCCCTTGGGGATCGCCCACCAGTCCCAGTCCGGAGCCTGGCGGTCCCAGATGATCTTGAACGGCTTCTTGTCGACCTTGACGGCGTTGTAGAAGCGGCCATTCCAGTCGGAAGCTATAGCGACCGCACCATCGGCCAGAAGCTGCGGCGGCTGGGCGCCTGCTTCCCACCAAACCACGTCCTTCTTGATGGTATCGAGCTTCTTGAAGGCGCGATCCACACCTTCTGGCGTACCGAGGACCTTGTAGACATCAGCTGGATCGACGCCGTCGGCGATCAAGGCCCATTCGAGGTTCACGAAGGGGCTCTTCTGCAAGGCGCGCTTTCCGGGGAACTTGGCCAAGTCGAACAGATCGGTCATCTGCGTTGGGGCCGGGTTCAGCTTTGTCGTATCGTAGGCAAGCACCGTCGAGTAGATGATGTTCGGAACCGCGCAATCCTGGAGATCGGCGCCGATGAATTTTGACCGGTCAAGTCCGAGCTTGGCCCAGTCGATGGTTTCGAGAACGCCCTCGGCGCAGGCCGCGAGTGCCGTCTGCGTGTCGACGTCGACCACGTCCCACGTGATCGATTTGGCCTCGATCATGGCGCGGATTTTGGCGATTTCGCCATTATATTCTTCTTCGGTGACCTTGTTGCCAGCTGCGTTATAGGGATCGACAAAAGCCTTCTTCTGGCTCATTGAATAGGCGCCACCCCAGGATACGACAGTAAGCTCGTCGCCGGCACGGGCCGTCGCAGCAAAAGCTGTTCCAGCCAATAGTGCAGCGGTGAATAGAATTGAAAGTTTCTTCATTTAACTCCTCCAAAAGCGCCGGATTTCCGGCTGAAAATAGCGTTATGGAGAAGAAATCCCACGGGCTGTAGCAGCGCAGCAGTAATGCTGGCCTTCCCACCACAGCGAGCCGAGACGTCCTCCCCAGATCACGACCTCGCTGACTTGATGAGTGCCACCGCAACCCTGTGGGCAGCACTGACTTCAGTTCTTATTTCGAGGCGTTGGAATGGATACTAAGCACAGCGTGAGAAAAGGTCACTAGAGTTTTTTTACGCCTGAGGCGGAATAATTGTCATATCTGACAGTTTTTCACCAAAATGGCACGTCCGCCTGCGACAACCTGCCCCCGATGCGGATGGGTGAAATTTGGCGGGCAAGGCCTGTTTTGTCGTCGGTTTCAACCGCCACGCCGCACACCGTTGCCTCTCCCTCTGCTGGCTTGAATTTCTCCACCGGCAGCTTGCGCAGGAAACGGTTGAGTGGTTCCACCTTGTCCATGCCGATCACAGAGTCATAATCACCGCACATGCCAGCATCCGTCATATAGCCGGTGCCACCAGCCAAGATATGATGGTCGGCCGTGGGTGAATGCGTGTGGGTTCCAACCAGCAGGCTCACCCGGCCATCCACGTAGTGCCCCACGGCCATTTTTTCAGATGAGACCTCAGCGTGAAAATCGATGAGTATGGCATCGCAGTCCCGGCCCAATTGGCATTGGTCGAGCTCACGGCCTACCGCCGGGAAAGGGTCATCCAGCATGGGGTCAATCATCACCCGCCCCATGGCGTTCATGACGAGTACCCGTTGCCCTTTTGCCGTTTCCACCATGCAGGTGCCGCGGCCGGGGCACCCGGCAGGCCAATTCAGGGGCCGGATCAAATTCGGCTCACGCTCAATGAAAATCAGCGTCTCGCGCTGGTCAAATGCATGGTTGCCGAGGGTTACGACATCGGCCCCGCAAGCCAGCAGTTTTTGGTGAATCTCCTGGCTGATGCCAAAACCATGGGCGGCGTTTTCGCCGTTCACCACAACAAGATCAGGTTTGTAACGCTCGCGCATTAGCGGCAATTCGCGGAATACCGCATCACGCCCCGTTTTCCCTACTACGTCGCCCAAAAAGATCAGCCGCATTTGAATGTCTCTTGTTCCGTCATGATCCAGTCCAGTGGCTGGTCGAGCTCGCCCCGCAGAACTTCATCCACTTCCTGTCCCGCGTAGGCAATTCCAATCGCCGTGACTTTCTTTAGAGCGCGCAACTTTTCCAGCGTGCGGTCGTAAAACCCGCCGCCATAGCCCATGCGGTAGCCCTTGCGGTCGAATGCCAGCATGGGAACCAGCAAAACGTCGGGCTGGACTTCAGGCGCGCTATCGGGTGGAATTTGAATATCCCAGCGACCGGATATGAGCGGCTCGCCCGGGGCCCATTGCCGGAATACAAGCGGTGTGTTCTTGGCAACCACGGTGGGCAATGCCGTGACCCATCCATCGCGCACCAATTTTTCGAAGAGTTCAATAGTGGAAATCTCGGTCCCAAAAGAATGAAATGCCGAAATGACCCTGTTTCGGTCGTTTCTGGCAACGGGGAGCGCACGCGCCGCCAGCGCCACCCCGGCGCCAAGCTTGGCGGCCTCATGCACGTCATTTCTTATGAGTGTAGCCCTGCTTCGCGCCTGGCGTTTTAGTTCAGCAAGACTCAAAGTTCACATCTTTCTAAAGCGCGTTTTCCGCCGAAGCTCTTCACTTCGGCGACAACAATTCGCGCCAGACAAAAAAGCGGCGAGCCACCATGGGCCGTGGGAACTTGCGATCCCGGGTCCCTACTCACGTAGGTGGGCGCCGTTTAGGCCGGACCACGGTCCAGCCCAGGGACAGCTCCCTAAAGATCGATTATAGGCCCTGGGAAAAAATGTTCCTTCACAAACCGGGCAGCCCGCCGGGGCCGTATGTAGGCCTTCGGGACAGGAAAATCCAGTGCATCAAGTGAAAACGCGCCCAGCCGCAAGGCTGGACGCGCAAATGGTTATCAAAGGATAAAGTTACTGAACAATGGTAACTGCTGTTGCAGCCTTGCTCGTGTCATCAAAAGTCACCTTGACCTTGGCACCGGCAGCGAGACCCTCAACGGTAACGCCTTCAGCCAAAACATAGGCTGAGCCATCCTCAAGGGTAACAGTCTTGGTGGCTTCATCAAAAGCCTTGACCACACCTTCAATCTGGCCGGCATAAGCAGTCGCCACCATGGCAGCTGACGCGATAAGCATTGCTACTAACTTCTTCATTTCACTATTCCTTTGGTTTTGAAGCCCGCGCGCCGACAACGGGCCATTTCAATTGCCGGCGGATGAATGTCCGGTCCGGCGTCCGACGCAAAACACGTGCGAACGCCTCCTACGTAGGCAATGCCGCCACGTCACAACAGTTAAGAAAATTTAATTTTACGGGCACATTTTGGCCAAAAAGAAACCTTGCTTCGTCACTCTTTCGCGACACCGATGATTCCCATAAATGAATCCCCTCATCAATGACCTCGAATTCACCTGAGGAGGCAACAAATTGTATGAACTCGCAAATTGTGTAATTTGAATCACCGATGCAGGAGGAGCATTTGTGATCACGCTTAAAGCTCAGACCATTGTAGAGCACGCTCTGATACAGGCACGAAAATCAGGCTTCAAGCCCTTGAGCGTTGCGGTTCTTGATGCGCGCGGTGCCGTCATTGCCGTTGCGAGCGAAGATGGCGCTAGCTTCAAGCGATTCCAGATCGCCCATGGCAAAGCCCACGGCGCACTATCTTTCAACGTCGGTTCGCGCGCCCTCGGTGTAATGGCAGCGGAGCGGCCGCACTTCTTCGCTGGCGCGGCCCACGCCGTGGGTGGAGCATTGGTCCCCGTCGCCGGCGGCGTACTGATCAGGAACGCAGAAAATTTTGTTCTCGGTACGGTTGGTGTATCGGGTGATACATCCGACAACAACGAAGCGGCTGCCAAAGCGGGCATTGTTGCGGCCGGATTTGTCGCCGATGGTGGCTAACGCGCCATCGCCTTGGCAATACTCTCCGGCCGCGCCGATGCACAGATCGCAGCCTCTTGATGTCAGGGGCAGCCCATTGCGCCATTGATGGAGATCAAGACTTGGCTGGTTTTGGCTTCCTATGATAACCAGAGCTTGGAAAGCTGGAGATCGAGACATGTCGTTTGATGCGGACAACCTCATCATGCGTCTTGGTTTGGCGCTGGCCATCGGCCTGGCCGTCGGTGTTGTGCGCGGCTGGCAGCAACGGGAGGAACTGGCGGGCCAGAGGACGGCGGGAGTGCGCACCTTTGCGTTGTCAGGCCTCCTTGGCGGCGTCAGTGCCTCGTTATCCCAAATCCTGAACACGCCATTGATTCTCGGTGTTTCATTTGCTGTCTTCGGTGCCATTTTCGCCTGGTTCAGTTATCGCGAAACCGAAGAAGAAAAAACCTTTAGCGTTACGGCAACAGTGGCTGCCCTCGTTGTGTTCGCTCTCGGTGCGTTAGCAATTGTCGGCGATCCCTTGACGGCTGCGGCGGTGGGCGCGGCAACTGCGGGCCTGCTTGCCAGCCGCGAACTGCTCCACGAATTTCTGCAGAAACTGAGTTGGGCAGAACTGCGGTCGGCTCTTTTGCTCCTTGCCATGACAGTGATTGTGCTGCCAATCCTGCCGGACAAGCCAATCTCTCCCTTTGACACATTGAGCCCGCGGGATATGTGGTTGCTCACCGTGCTGACCGCAGGCATATCCTTTGCCGGTTATCTGGCTACAAAAATCCTTGGCGATGCAAAAGGCACGTTGCTGACCAGCATCGCCGGCGGACTGGTCTCATCAACTGCCGTGACCATAGATTTTGCCCGCCGCGCCAAATCGGGAGAGGTTGTCCGGCCTCTAGCTGCTGGTGCGGTTCTCGCAGGCATCATATCAATCCTCAGGGTTCTGGTCATTGTGCTTGTTGTAGCTCCATATCTTGTCCGTGAAATCATCATTCCGGCCCTTGTTGCAGCAGCCACACTCGCCATCTTTGCACTCCTCTATTGGACACGCGGCACTAAAACCGAAAACCCGCAAATTACTTTCCGCAACCCCTTTGATTTGCAGTCCCTGCTTGTTTTTGCCCTAACCCTTCTTATCGCTTCACTCGTCAGTGGCTGGCTTGTCGCTAAATTTGGCACTGGCGGTATTTTGGTGAGTTCGGCATCGGTGGCACTGGTTGATGTGGATATTGCCGTATTGACCGCGAGCCACTTTTCTCACACTGCACTTGGTGCTGGCGACGCAACCAAGGCAATTTTGCTGGCCTTGGCCGTCAACGCACTCGCGCGCACCTTCTATTCGATCTTCACCGGTCCACGGAGCTTCTTTGCGAGACTTGCTGCTGCAACTCTTTCAGCAATAGTCACAGGCACCGTTTCACTTCTTGCAATGACTTGAACTCCGTCAGGTTTGAAGGCGTCAATTCCAGAACACCTCCGCCCGCTTGAATTTTTTCCAGGATTTGCCGATGGCCTTGTCGGCGATGGC
Source organism: Hyphomicrobiales bacterium (assembly GCA_023266715.1). GTDB lineage: Bacteria > Pseudomonadota > Alphaproteobacteria > Rhizobiales > Aestuariivirgaceae > Aestuariivirga. The sequence continues at coordinate 6,316 of JAHFPK010000127.1, forward strand.
TGCTTCCCGCGCATACCAGCCCAGGATGAATTCCAAGGCCCGCTCACCTTCCGGACCAGCCTCGCCCCGAAGGCGTTCCACATACGGCCTGGCGACGACAATGTCATTGCGAACGCCAAGAAGGTTCTGCAATGCGGACACATCTTTTGTGTATGCCTGCCTTCGCTTGCGGTTGGCAAACAAATCGCCAAAAAAATCCGTGCCATAGCGCAGGTTCTTAAGTGCAATGCGCAATTTGTGCCGTGCCTTATCTGATAAAGCCGCAATCCCTTTCCCGCGTTTCAAAACACGGGCTCTGAGCCTATCCAGTGCAACCTCTGAAAATTTCCGCGTCGACATTTGTAATTTCGGTGATTCAGCGCCTGGAGAAACCTCGCGCCAGTCATGGCCCGTCAGGAAACTTTGTGCCTTCAGCACGAACACCGTCGCGGCAAGACTTTCGATCTGGGAACGCGCAAGCCCATAAGCTGCAACGCGCCGCTTCTCCATAATGACCTGCAAGGCTTCACAATTTTCCGGACGATCAGCGCTTGCCAAGGGGCCTTGCAGCGCCGCAATGCGAAAGGCGTCGGCGTTTCGCATCGGACCAAATGCTGAAGCCAGGCGCCCGGCATCGTCTCGCAGAGCTCCAAGGGCGGCGTTGGGCAAAGCGCGTTTGAAGATCGACAGGCCACAGCGCATGCGGCGAAGGGCGATCCGCATCTGATGAATGGCTTCGGGCTCATCGCTTTCGCGCAGGCAGGCCCAGTTTGCAACGAATTGCGCCAGCGTATTGGAAATGATGGCTGGCACCGCATCGTCAACTGTGGCCAGCGATTTGAATTTAAGAGGCTCCGCCTTGACCGGGGCAGATTTTTCCTGAAGGAGGGCGCGAAAGCCCTTTTCCGCCTTGCTGACGAAATCAAGGCGCAGGGAAAAATCTTCCGCGAGCGTCGTCGCCAAATCAAGAAGGTCCGTCTTGCTTCCGGACACCAGTTCAAGTTCAACTTCCGCAACTGGCACACGCCGCTTTCCACAAGACATGTCGCCCTGGTCAACGGCGATCTCGACAACTGAATTACCACATTTGACGCAACCGCTTTGCCGCTTGAACTGCATTTTGAATTTTGACTCGATCGGCTGGTCACCGACAATGCGCGTAAGGAAGTTCTTTGTGGTCTTGCTGAACAGGGCAAGATTGGGTTTCATGCTGGGCGAATTGACTTCAACCTCCATGCGATGAAATGGACCGTCTGCGGCTTCGCCTGGCGCCTTCATCCCCAGCACGGGCAAATCATCACCCGATTTCCGGACTCGCAGGATGATTCCCTTTTTCCGCAAGGCATTTGAAGGCGTATCAAAATATGTGGCCTTCAGTGTTTCAGTTTTGAGGTTATCTGCAGTTTTGATCAGCGGCGCGTTTAAGAGACGGGCAAGCCCGGCAGCATCTATTTGGAACTTGATCTCGATTTCGTGGCCGGGGGCCTTACCAGCAT
>JAHFPK010000430.1 GCA_023266715.1 Hyphomicrobiales bacterium
CTCGGATATTACGACTACACATTTGTTGGCGAAATATTTGAAATGCGCATTCCAAATGTTGATGCTGCGGAAATGGCAGGACTTGAGGGCAGGCCGAGACAGCGGTGAAATAATCTCCCGGATTTCTTGCCCCGATTTTCATGAGCGCTTCCCCTTCAACCCCAACTCGACCAGACCGAAGACTTTCGGGACGCGTGCGAACGCCATCAACCTCAACAACCAGCTTGGCAACTCACAGCATCGGCTTGAGAGTACGCAAAACCTCGTCGGCGATCGCGAGGGCTTCCTGGAGTTGGACAAGAGCAGCCCCGGCATGTTCGGTATCGCCGGCACCTCCGGGCAAGCTCCCTGTCACGCCTGCGAGAAGCGTGTAGACTTGGTGATCTTTCTTGCCAGAGGGGGCATTGGAAAGTACCAGTCGATTTGTGTTGGTCATAAAGATTGCAGGTTGGGGAAGCGGCGAACTGATTCCTTTCGGATTCGCCCGGCTGGATCGACGCTTGGCGACCGCTTCATGCAGCCGCTCCTCGATCTTGTTCGTCTCAATGATCCTCAGTATTCCAATGATCTCGCCAACGAAGGCGGATGCCAATGCCCGCTGCTGTACCTTGAGACAGAAACTCCACAACCCAAAGGCTATGGCGATGATTGGCGCCAATCCAGCAAGGAATACCGTAACAGCAATGGAAAACCCGGGCACGCGGCCCGCCTTTCGTTGCCGCAAGAAAAAGCAAGCAATGCAATGGGAGCACCATAGCATAGTCAGAAACGTGCGGCCACCCCGTTGACGGCGCAGCCACCATAACTTAAATAACATTCTATATCTCAAGGGGATGGAGTCCCCCATAACCGCCCCATCAAGGCTGATGACTCCTGTCGCGTGAAGAACTTCGCGGCAGGATTCGTTTGTCGGGCCTGCCTTCATAACTGAAACCCATTGCGATCACAGTGATCGCGGAGGAGGCGTGTGATGGAGAATGTCTGGCTGGCTTCGGCCCTCTGGCTCGGTTTGGCGCTTTTGGCATCAATCATCTCGATCCGGGTGGCGATGTCGGTGGCGCTCGTTGAAATCATCGTGGGAACCATCGCTGGCAATGTGGTCGGGCTCACCATCACGGAGTGGGTGAATTTCCTTGCCGCTTCGGCGCCATTATGTTGACATTCCTTGCCGGAACGGAAATCGACAAAAGTGTTATCCGAAATCATCTCGGCGCAAGCGTCGGCATTGGCGTCGTAAGCTTCGCGGCACCCTATCTCGGTGTCCTGGCCTATGCCTATTATTTTGCCGGATGGAGCTGGCCGCAAGCGCAGATCGCAGGCATATCACTGTCAACCACGTCGGTTGCCGTTGTCTATGCGGTGATGATCGAGACGGGGTTCAACAAGACCGAGTTGGGCAAGATCATTCTCGCCGCCTGCTTTGTCACCGATCTCGGCACCGTGCTGGCGCTCGGCATTGTCTTCGCCAAGTTTGATCTTTGGCTGGCGCTGTTCGGCGCGGTCACCGCGGTCGCCCTCTATCTGTTGCCGCGATTTGCGCCATGGTTCTTTCACAGGGTGGGTCACCGGGTGAGCGAACCTGAGACAAAGTTCATTTCGCTGGTTCTGCTGTCGCTCGGCGGTCTTGCGTCAGTGGCGGGAAGCGAGGCGGTGCTGCCCGCCTATCTCGTTGGCATGGCGCTTGCGCCGGCATTCCTCAGCGACCCGGAGTTGCCGCATCGCATGCGCATCATTGCCTTTACCATTCTGACACCTTTCTATTTCCTCAAGGCCGGCTCACTGGTCGATTTGCATGCGGTGGTGAGTTCGGCAAGCCTCATCCTGATTTTTCTGGGGCTGAAGATGGCCACCAAATTTATTGGAATTCTGCCCTTGACGAAGCTCTTCCGCTTCGAAGCCAAGGAAGGCATGTACACAACCTTGCTGATGTCCACCGGGCTGACCTTTGGCACCATCTCGGCCCTGTTCGGCCTCACCAACAAGATCATCGATCAGCAGCAATACACGATCCTCGTTACCGCTGTGATCGGCAGCGCAGTCATTCCAACACTGATCGCCCAAACGTGGTTTCTGCCCGCAAAGAGGCCAATCCAGGAGAGCATTTCAACCATGCCGGCGGAGGAGAGCGAACATGCATAGAAAAATTCTTGTGGCCAATGATGGTTCGGGCGGAGCGGCCAAGGCCCTTACCGCCGCCATCGCACTTGCCAGGCAGGCAAAATCGGAACTCCACATGATTTGCGTCGAGGAACTG
>JAHFPK010000431.1 GCA_023266715.1 Hyphomicrobiales bacterium
TGGGGATCTGAACTCACCACGGAAATTGACATGTTTGAAGCCTCCATGGAGCGCTTTATCCGCCTGGACAAAGCAGACTTCATTGGCAAGGCCGCCAGCCTTGCCAAGCATCAACGTGGCCCCCGCATGAAACTCGTATCCTTGGACGTGGCCAATACTGATTCGGATTGTGTTGGAAATGAACCGGTTTACAACGGCGACAAAGTCGTCGGCCTCACAACGTCGGGCAGTTATGGCCACGCTGTTAAGAAATCATTGGCTTTCGCCTATGTGGACCCAAACATGACGGCAACCGGAACGGCATTTGACGTGCTCATGTTCGGTGAGAAGCGCAAGGCCACCATCGTAACCGAATCACTCTGGGATCCCACCAATCAGCGTCTTAAGGCTTAAAGCGACGTCAAATTCTTGTTCGGTGGCAAGTCTTCCCAGGAATTGCCCGCTGCAATAATGCAGGTTTTGCCCTCAGGTGTGGTGACCAGTATGGTCCAGGTTCCTGCCTTTGAAGCGAATATTTCGATCAGATTGACCTGGCCAGAGATACCCAGCGCCTTGCCTGATTCCTGATATTTGTCGTTAAGTGCCTTGATAAAGTCCACCCGCTTGCCGCACAGGGCCTGGGCCTGAGTCGGGCTTGAAGCGCCCAGTGCAAGGATTGACACACATGCACATACAATACTGAACTTAAACATAGTCCCTCCAGTCTCGCCGTCCGAGGCGCCGCCGGAGGTTTTCAGCCCCTGAAGGTCAGGCGGGACTCGGAACGGTTATGCCGATTTGATCGTTCATAAACAGCTCCAACACACGTAAAGCTCGATCTTGCGCTAAAGTTGTAAACAAATTGCGAATAAACGGGCGATGCTATAGCTAACCGCCATGCCACCATCCCATACCGTCCCTTCCAACACCCTGATCGGAATTGCCCTCATGCTCGGGGCCATGTTTGTGCTGCCTTTTCTTGATGTTGTGGCCAAATTTCTGGGCCAGCAGAATGTCCCCATCATCGAAATCGTCTGGGCCAGGCTGTTTTTCGGCATGGTTATGACCGCTCCGCTGGTTTGGAAAATTGACGGGGCGCGCAGTCTCATCCCACAGCGCCCGGTCATTCACATGATTCGCGCCATATTCCTCATCACCGCAACAGCGCTGTTCTTCTGGGCGCTGAAATTCCAGGGGATCGCCGATACGCTGGCCATCTTCTTTGTCCAGCCTTTGGTCATCACGATGCTGTCGCCATTGGTCCTTGGCGAAAAAGTCGGCGTGCGGCGCTGGCTTGCGGTTGCGGTTGGCTTCTTGGGTACGCTGATCATCATTCGCCCGGGTTTCCAAAGCCTGAACCCCGGGGTTTTCATGGCACTGGGTGCTGGCACCTCCCTGGCGCTCTACATGCTGCTCACCCGCCGGATTGCAGGAGGGACAAGCGCCATGACCACGACATTTCTCACCAGCCTTGCGGGTGCGATCATCACCTCAATTGCGGTGGTCCTTGTCTGGCAGTCTCCTACCCCGCAACAATGGTGGCTGTTCCTCCTGCTGGCCTTCATCGCCACGGCCGGACACTACCTCATTGTGCGTGCCTATGATTATGCCGAAGCTTCGCTGCTTGCACCCCTTGGCTATACGGAAATGATAATGGCTGTCGTCGCAGGCTGGTATTTCTTCGGCGACTTTCCGGATCAGTGGACTTTCGTCGGTGTTGGCATCCTGATCGCCTGTGCGGTCTACATTTCCTACCGCGAGAGGAAGCTAAACGTTGCTCCGCTGGAAACGCCCCCAACGATGATCAGTTAGTTTTTTTGATCATTCTTTCAATGCGTCGATCGGGAACAAACCACATCAGCGCCACGGCAATGAAAAGGCCGCCGGAAATCCACGGATTGTAGAAGGCAACGGCAATTGCTGCTGCGTAGGCTGCAACAGAAATATTGCCCTTGAAGTCGGAGCCAATAGCTCGCGCAATGTCGGACTCCCTGCCGTAGGTTGCAATAATGAAGCGGACCAGGATTGTATAAGCCATGCCCGCCATCATTAAATTCATGCCGTAGACAATTACGGGCCAGGTGGAAAAATGATTTTCGCCCATCCAGCCTGTGGTGAAGGGAAACAGCGAAAGCCAGAACAAGAGATGCAGATTGGCCCAGAGCATGCCACCACTTACATGCTTGACCGCATGAAACAGGTGGTGATGGTTGTTCCAATAGATGCCCACGTATACGAAACTCAAAACATAGCACAGGAATATCGGACCA
>JAHFPK010000128.1 GCA_023266715.1 Hyphomicrobiales bacterium
GTCATAGTCGGCAACCTTCGCCTCATCGAGATAGCGGTCGATCTTCAGCCAGCCGGCATTTTCCATCAGGCGGATGGCCATGACATGGGTTGCGGCAATGGCGGGAAAACGCAGGCCGAGGCTCGGCGGAAATTCGCCGACGCGCGGGGCCACGATATGCACCATTGCGCCATGCTCGGTGAGCCAGCGCATGGAGCCCAGGATTTCAACTTCCTCCACGCCATTGGTGCAGCAGATGGCGATCCGCTTGCCCATGAGCAGCTTGGGATCAGAGGCCGGATCGAAGAGGAAGTGATGAAGTTCGCGGTTCAACTCGCCATCAGCGGTTGAGAGGAGCTCGGTTGAAATGGAGGGCACGGGCGAGGGCGACATGAATTGCTGGGCCCGGGCAAAGGAGGCATTCTGGGCGGACGCTGGATTATGGGGCTTGTTCATGGGGCGCTCCTGACTGCTGAGGATTGGGGGAGTTTTCTCAGGAATTGATTGGTCCGTCCAGTGAAAACCAATTCTCACTTCAACCAGATTTTGGCTTTCGCTGGAATGACGGATTGGGCCTCAAACCGCTTCGGCCAGAGGCATTTCTTGATTGTCTGCCGCGGGTTTGCGGAACTGCTCGTCAAGCGCCTTGATTGCAAGCCTCAGGCGCGACAGGCCTTCTTCCATCTCGGCGCTCTCGGGCGTGACAACCATATCGATGGGCGTTGGCGGTGCGACCGGGAAATCCTGGGTGAAAACCTTGGTCACTTCAAGGGCGGCAGCGAGTTGATCGACGGTGTCCAGATTTTCGAAGCTGGTTTCTTCCTTGCGCAACCACGGCAGTTCAAGGGCAACATCGCCAAAAAGGTTGCCCTGCATGAGATCGATCTTGCAATCCCGCAGGGCTTCCGCATCGTCTGCAGTTTCCACCCATTCGGCGATGGTTTTCAGATTGAACTTGTGGCTAAGGTCGATGAGGGTCCGCACCAGATAATGATTGGCTGAATTCTGCTTGAGATCGCGGCAGAAGGAGCCATCGAGCTTGATGATATTGACCGGCAGGTCGCGCAGATTGCGGAATGAGGTAAAGCCCGCACCAAAATCGTCGATGGCGACGCTGCAGCCGATGCTGCGGAGCGCCTCAACGAAGTTGAAGGTTTCCCTAAGATCGCCCAAGGCAATCGTTTCGGTGATTTCAACGGTGAGCCGGTCGGCCACGGATTTGTTCGCGGTAATAATGTCGGTGAGTTGGGTAAACCAGCGCGGGTCCGTGGCGGTTAAGCCCGACACGTTCATGGCAAGTTTGGCCTGCGGATAATTATGCAGGGTTGAAATTGTCATCTGGGCAACGGTGCGATCAATGAGGCGGACCAGGCCCAGCTTTTCAGCAACCGGAATGAGATGGGCCGCGGCAATCAAATCACCGCCCTCATCGGTCATGCGCAGCAGTGCTTCGTGCATCACAACCGCGCCGGTGGTGGCATCGACAATGGGCTGAAAGCCAAGCTTGAATTGATCGTCCTTCAGGCATTTCACAATTTCGGTGGCACACTTGGCATTCAAGCTGCGCTCAGCCATCCGTTTTGAGGAAGGACGATAGATGACGGAGCCATCGGAGGGCAGGCGCCTTGCTTCCGCGAGGGCTTCCTCAGCGCGGGCCATCGCGATATTGGCGTCGGGGGCATTTTTGGGAACAACAACAGCGCCAACGGAAAGCATGGCCCACACGGGTCCGCGCTCGGTTTCAATGACGCTTTCACGGGCGATATCGACAAACCGGTTAACGGCGATCTGCAATTCCTCCTCATGGCAATTGTTCAGGATGATGCCGAATTTGCTGCCGGAATAACGCGCGATGGCATCACCGGTGCGCACCACCTGGCGCAGGCGCTTGCCCAAGGCCACGATCACTTCATCGGCCACTTCAAAACCATAGGCTTCATTGACCACGGCCAGATTATTCACGGCGGCGATGAGGAAGGCACAATTGCTTTGCTCACGCGTGGCGGTTGAAATGGTTTCGCCAAGGGCCTCGGCGAGGCGGCCCCGGTTCATCATGCCGGTCAGGGGATCGCAGTTGCCGAGAAAACTCAAGTGCTGGTCACGGCTGTGACGGTCATCAATCCGGCGGATGGCGCCGAAGACTTCCGCCGGCCTGCCATTCTTTCCGGCAAACCATTTGCCGCGGTCTTCAAGCCAGATGGCCCGCCTGCCATTTCGGCCATCGGGGCGAAAAAGATATTCGATCTGGAAGGCAACACCATCGCCGTCGTTGGTGGCGTGGCTGCGCATGACGGTGTCGTAGCGGCTGGTGATATTGTCGCCATCGAGGAGATTGGCATAGGCGCGGCCAGAACCGGCAGCGTCGGGTTTGCATTCGAGGACAGCCGCCATATTGGGGCTCCACTGAATGATGTCGGTTTCGGTGACCCAGTGGTAGGTGGCTTCACCCACCGCTTCCACCGCGCGCTGGATGCGCTGCAAGACATCGGTATCGCTGACGTCATTAAAGTGGGCACCCAATACTTCAACCGGCGTTGTTTTCGGCGCCGAAAATCCTTCGGTCTGAAAGGTAAATGCCGATGGCGATTGGTCTTCGGTGCTCAAAGGGCCTCCAAGAGCGGATAAATTGAATGCCGCAACCTAGCTGAGCAATCGTAAACAAGTGCGAAAAATCTGTGATTAATTTGCCGGTAACTATTGATGGGCGCTCCGGCGCAAGATGCTAATATCCCAAGGCAAAACCGTCTTTGCGGTGGTCCGAGCCGCCAATCAAAAGGCCCTGGGCATGGTCAATCACAATGGCCTGGCCGCCGCCGAGGGGTTCGCCCGCGGCCACGACGCGGTGGCCCTTGGCTGCGAGGCCGGCGATGATGGAGGCGGGGACGGTGCTTTCAACCAGCACGCTCTCCCCTTGTGGAAAGAGCCGGGGAAAATCCAGTGCTGCTTGCGGGTCCATGCCGTAGATATAGCGGTTCGCCACCACATTGACCTGGCCCATGGGCTGAAAGTCACCGCCCATGACGCCAAAACTCATGTCGATCTTGCCATCTTTCTTGGCCATGGCCGGAATGAGCGTGTGAAGGGGTCGTTTGGACGGGGCAATGCAATTGGGATGGCCAATCTGCGTGGTGAAACCCTTCCCGCGATTCTGCAGCGTGATGCCGGACTTTGGCGTGATGATGCCAGAACCAAAATCAAAATATATGGAATTGATGAAGGAGATGCTGAGGCGGTTCTTGTCGACAACGCTGAGATAGACCGTATCGGAGCTTGGCAGGGAGACGCTGGCATCGGTGGCGCGGTTCATGTCGATGAGGCTTGCCAGCCTTTGCGAAGTTTCCTGGCTCAGAAGTTCGCTCACGGGCACATAGGCGAGGTCGGGATCAGCGATGTGCCGGTTGCGCAGAACCCAGGCGAGTTTCAGGGCTTCGATTTCAAGGTGGCGGCGCTCGGGGCTTTCCGGCTCAAAGCGACGCAGGCCGAAATGTTTCAGAATGTTTAACGTGATGAGAACCGTGAGGCCCTGGCCATTGGGGGGAATTTCGAAAATGTCATGGTCGGCGAAATGGGTTGCTATGGGCTTCACCCAGGTCGATTCGGTTTTTGCAAGATCTTCCTCAGTAAGCAGTCCACCGCGTGCCGCTAAATGCTTCACGATTTCTGTGGCGATTTCGCCTTCATAGAATCCGGCGCGGCCATGCCTGGCAATATGTTTCAGGGTTTTTGCCAAGGCGGGATAGGCCATGACCTCACCCAAACGGGGCGCGCGGCCATTTTTCAGATAGTGCTTTGCGCCACCTTCATCGGCAGCAAGCAGGGCTTCGTTTTCTTGCCAATCCCTTGCCACGCGCGGCGTGGTGGGCACGCCCTGCTCCGCCAGTTCGATGGCTGGTTTCAATGCCTCGGCCAAAGTGATGGTGCCTTCTTCTTTCAGCAGTTGGTCCCAGGCATCGATGGCGCCGGGCACGGTGACGGCATGAACGCTTTGCGGCGCAATTTCCGTGAGGCCTGAGGCCTTCAGCCAATCGGCATCGGCTTTGGCGCTTGAACGCCCTGAGCCATTGAGGCCGAGCACCGTGCCATTGGGCTTGCCGATCAGCGCGAAGCAATCGCCGCCAATGCCGGTCATGTGGGGTTCAGTGAGACAGAGAATGGCGGAAGCGGCGATGGCGGCATCGACTGCGTTGCCTCCGGCGCGCAGGACATCAACAGCGGCAAGGGTTGCAAGCGGAGATGAAGTGGCCGCCATGCCATTGGTGCCCAAGGCTACTGATCTGCCGGGGTGGTCGAAATTTCTCATTTGTTGAGGCCTCGTAATTGTCTCAGAAATGTCGCAAGCAGCATCGCATCCTGATGATGGATATTGCAAGAAAGCCGGAAATCGTTCTTGCCGCAGTTTGGCGCTCCTGCCAACAGAACTAGACAACCGGGACGGAATGTGCTGTTTCCCATCATGAATAATATTTTCTCTTAAGGAAGGATGACCTGACCATGGCCACGGTAAAGAGCGATATTGAAATTGCTCGGGAAGCAAAAATGAAGCCGATCATGGAGATTGGGAAGTCCCTGGGGATTCCAGAGAAGGACCTCATTCCCTATGGCCATACCAAGGCGAAGGTGCATCTTGATTATATCAGCAGCCTTTCATCCAAGAAGGACGGCAAGCTGATCCTGGTGACGGCGATCAATCCAACACCGGCGGGCGAAGGCAAGACGACAACGACCGTTGGCCTGGGTGACGGGCTGAACCGTATCGGCAAGAAAGCCATGGTTTGCCTGCGCGAACCCTCGCTTGGCCCCTGCTTTGGCATGAAGGGCGGTGCGGCGGGCGGCGGCTATGCCCAGATCGTTCCGATGGAAGATATCAACCTGCATTTCACCGGCGACTTTCACGCCATTACCTCGGCCCATAATCTGCTTTCGGCGATGATCGACAATCATATCTATTGGGGCAATGACCTTGGCATTGATACGCGGCGCGTAGCTTGGCGCCGGGTGATGGACATGAATGACCGGGCTTTGCGCGAGATCGTGTGTTCGCTTGGCGGGGTTGCCAATGGCTATCCGCGCGAGGCCGGCTTTGACATTACGGTTGCCTCGGAAATCATGGCGATCCTTTGTTTGTCGACCTCAATTGAGGATCTGGAACGGCGCATCGGGCAAATCGTTATAGCGGCCAAGCGCGACAAGGGACAAATCCTTGCGAAAGATATCAAAGCGCCGGGTGCCATGACAGTGCTCCTGAAAGACGCGCTGATGCCGAACCTGGTGCAGACGCTGGAAAACAATCCGGCCTTTGTGCACGGCGGACCTTTTGCGAATATTGCCCATGGCTGCAATTCGGTGATGGCCACCAAGGCGGGCTTGAAGCTCGCGGATTACGTGGTGACCGAAGCAGGCTTCGGGGCTGATCTCGGCGCTGAAAAATTCTTTGACATCAAGTGCCGCAAGGCGGGGCTTACCCCTGCAGCAACGGTGATCGTTGCAACCATCCGAGCACTGAAGATGCATGGCGGCGTGCCTAAGGAAGAGCTGAAGAAAGAAAATGCCGAAGCCCTCAAGAAGGGTCTGGTCAATCTTGGCCGCCACATCGAGAACATGAAAAAGTTTGGTGTGCCGATTGCGGTTGCCATCAATCATTTCGTGACCGATACGGACGTGGAAGTGGACGTCATCCGGAGCTTTTGCAAGGAGCATGGCGTCGAAGCCTTCAAATGCATGCACTGGGCCGAAGGCAGCAAGGGCGTTGAAGCGCTCGCCAAGCATGTTGCAGAGCTTGCTGACAAAGGGTTTTCACAGTTCAAACCCATTTACGGGGAAGAAATGCCGCTGTGGGAGAAGATCAAGACCATTGCGCGCGAAATCTACCGCGCCGATGATATTGTGGCCGACAAGTCGGTGCGCGACCAGCTCAGGTCTTACGAGTCGCACGGCTATGGCAAGTTCCCGATCTGCATGGCCAAGACGCAATATTCCTTCTCGACCGACCCCAACCTGAAGGGCGCGCCTTCCAATCATATCGTTCCCATCCGCGAGGTCAGGCTTTCGGCGGGAGCGGAATTCATTGTGGTGGTGTGCGGTGACATCATGACCATGCCGGGACTTCCGAAAGTGCCATCGGCGGAAGTCATCGGCCTTGATGCAAAAGGGCAGATCGCCGGGCTGTTCTGAGCCCCGCGCCTTAACTCCTGGCGTTCATCTTGCGGATGCGGCGGGCGAGGGTGCGCATGACCATAACGGAAAAATGCGGCACCTTGGCCACCAGCTGGAGAAATTTCTTCTCATCGAGCATGACCACAGTCACATCGGTAAGCGCAAGGATTTCGGCACTGCGCGTGGATTGGTCTATGAGTGCCATTTCACCAAAAATGCCACCCTCGCCAATTTCCTCGACCGTAACGCCATTCAGCCTGACGGCCACTGAACCGCTGCGTATGATATACATGGCTGCTCCAGTGCTGCCTTCCGCCAGGACAAGCTGCCCGGCAGCAATGGACATTTCAGGAAAGTCGAGATCCTTGAATATGCGAAAGTCGAGTACGCGTTCCTTGGCTGGGCTGGTCACGAGTTCCTCCTGTCTGGGTATCCCCATTCTGAACTTCCAACACTGAATTCTCCGTGAATACTGTGGTCATGCTGGTGTCAGGGAGTTGGTAAAGGACTGGTTAATGTTGGCCTTGATGCAACGGGGCAGATCGCCGGGCTGTTTTGAGCTATAACGCCTTACCTGTGCTGGGGAGCATGACGACGAGGTAAGAGATGCTGCTCAAAGGTCTGTTCGCTTTCGCAGGCGTTCTTGGTGCCGCCGTGGCCATTTCCTGGTGGCAGATCGGCTCATTCAACGGGCCGCTGCGGCCACCACCACGGGACCAATGGGAAATTTTGCTCCGTGAACGGATTAAATTGCCGGATGGCTACCGGCTGGAGATTTTTGCGCGCGATCTCGGACGGCTCCGCCTGATGCAAATGACTGATAATGGCGATCTCATCGTCTCGGGGTACCGCGATGGCAACATCCTGCTGGTGAAAGCCGATGGCGATGGCGACGGGCGCAGCGACTGGCAGGGAATTTTGCGCGAAGGTCTCAACCAGTCCCATGGCCTGTCGCTTGAAGGGCGCAGGCTTTATGTTGCCGAAGAGCAGGGCGTGGTGAGTTATGATTTCGATGGTGCGAAGCTCGACAATGAGCGTGTGATTCTTGAAGGCATCCCAGGGGGAGACGGACACTCATCACGCACCCTCAAGCACGGGCCTGATGGGTTCCTGTATCTGTCGATTGGTTCAAGCTGCAATGCCTGTATCGAGAAACATCCTTGGCGCGCGGCGATGCTGCGTTTCAAGGAGGGTGAAGCGCCGGAGCTATTCGCTTCAGGTTTGCGCAACACGGTGGGCTTTGACTGGCAGCCGGGCACGGGCGCGCTTTTTGGTGTCGACAATGGCCGTGACAATCTCGGTGACGATGTTCCCGATGACGAGGTGAACCGCATCGAGGCGGGCAAACATTATGGCTGGCCCTATGTACATGGCACCGAAGTGAAGGATCCAGAACTCTATGCCGCCATGCCAGCGGGACTTGCCCCGGTTCCGCCGGTGCTTGGTCTTGGCGCCCATGTGGCGCCGCTTTCAATCAAGTTTCTCAAGAATCAGTCCGATCCGGCGCTGAATGGCGCGGCGCTGGTGGCCGAACACGGGTCGTGGAACCGGTCCTTGAAAGTGGGCTACCGAATCATCCGGTTGAAATTTGCGGGCGAATCGGTGCGCGAAGAGGTGTTTATG
>JAHFPK010000432.1 GCA_023266715.1 Hyphomicrobiales bacterium
AAAAAACAAGGGCCACAAAAGAAGCCCATCGGAGGGGAAGAATGCATCCAGTTCTGAGAACTGTCCTGCAACGCTTAGGGCTAGGCATAATTACGCTGCTTGCAGTGTCGGTGATCATTTTCTCGTCGCTGGAATTCCTGCCGGGCGGCTATGCCGAGAATGTTCTGGGTCAGGGCGCCACCCCTGAAACCGTGGCGACTTTCAAACATGAACTTGGTCTCGACCGCCCCGCTACCGTCAGGTACTTTGAATGGGTTGGCAACGCATTGCAGGGCGATTTCGGATCTTCGTATTCTGGCCTGAGCGGGACCATGAAGCGCGATGTCGCAACGACAATCGCGCCTCGTCTTTACAACACCTTTTTTCTGGCAACCATGGCTGCCTGCATCGCTGTTCCGCTCTCGTTGTTGTTGGGCGCAATGGCGGCACTTTACCGTAACTCATGGTTTGATCGCATCGTCAATTCGGTAACACTTACCACAATTGCCTTGCCGGAGTTTTTTATTGCCTATGTTCTGATGTTTGTCCTGGCCATCAAATTCAGATGGTTTTCGCCGCTCTCGACGGTTAGCGTCGACACACCCTTCTTTGAACACGTGGTCCGCGCAGCACTTCCTGCCTTAACCATGACACTCGTTATCGTGGCCCACATGATGCGCATGACCAGGGCAGCGATCATTAATTTGCTGGCGAGCCCCTATATTGAGATGGCGCAATTAAAAGGCGTATCCAAATCCAGGGTCATCCTGGGCCACGCTCTTCCCAATGCTTGGGCGCCAATTGCGACGGTTATCGCTTTTAACCTTGCCTACCTCATAGTCGGCGTCGTCGTCGTTGAAGTTGTTTTCGTCTACCCGGGCATTGGACAGATGATGGTTGATGCCGTCTCCAGCCGCGACATGCCCGTGGTCCAGGCCTGCGCCCTTATATTTGCGGCAACCTATATCCTGCTCAATCTGTTGGCGGATATCGTTTCAATCGTCACGAACCCAAGATTGTTGCACCCAAAATGAACACAGTTTCAGCACCCCTCCGTAACATAAAGGCACGGCGAACTATCCTTCAAAATGCTGTGCGAACCCTGAAAACTGCGCCTCTTAGCGCATGGTTTGGAATGATTGTCATATTGATCTATGCGATTTTTGCAGTGTTTGCTCCTTTCCTGGCACCCTATGGCGAGGCCGAGGTCGTCGGCAAAGCCTATCAGTTGTCGTCGGCCCAGAATTGGCTGGGAACCGACCAGATCGGCCGGGACCTGCTATCCCGCCTGATCTTTGGGGCCCGCAATACCATCGGCATTGCGCTGCTGACCACCTCATTTTCGTTCCTGCTGGGTGGAACCCTTGGTGTATTGGCCGCCTTGAAGCGCGGCTGGCTGGATCAGGGTATCTCGCGCGTTGTCGATGCATTCCTTGCCATTCCGGTTCTGATTTTTTCCCTTATGCTCCTGGCCGTCGCCGGCCGGAGTATTGCGAACCTGATTCTGATTCTGGCTCTTCTCGATTCGACCCGTGTATTTCGGTTGGCGCGCGCCGTGGCCCTGAACGTCGTTGTGATGGATTTCGTGTAATCCGCAAGGCTTCGGGGTGAGGGCATGCGGTGGATTGTCTTCAAGGAAATTGTCCCCAATATCCTGCCGCCCCTCATCACGGAATTCGGCCTTCGGTTCTGCTTCGTGTTTCTCACCATCTCGGCGCTTTCCTTCCTCGGTGTGGGCATCCAGCCGCCAACCGCTGACTGGGGTTCCATGGTTGCCGAAAACAAGACATTGATCACCTTTGGCAACCCGGCTCCGCTTTATCCCGCCGCAGCCATTGCGCTTCTCACCGTCGCGGTAAATTTCGTCGTTGATTGGTTCCTGCATAAAACAAGTGGGCTGCGTGATGGTGTCTGACAAGAAGCGCGTCAAAGGCGAAAGTCTGCTTGAGATCAAAGGCCTCAAAATAGACGGCTACAGTGACGACGTCTGGAATCCTATCGTCAAGGGCATCGATTTGTCCTTGAAGCGCGGTGAGGTCTTGGGCCTCATTGGTGAATCCGGCGCGGGCAAATCTACGCTCGGTCTTGCCGCCATGGGCTTCGCGCGCCCCGGTTGCCGCATCAGCGCCGGCACCATCGTGTTTGATGGCATGGATCTCATTGCCGCTACAGAAGAGCAGCGCCGCGCCCTATGGGGTTCACGTATTGCCTATGTGGCCCAAAGCGCTGCGGCCTCGTTTAACCCGGCCCATCACATTATTGA
>JAHFPK010000129.1 GCA_023266715.1 Hyphomicrobiales bacterium
CATCACCACCTGAATCGCCATCGCCGCCATCGCCTGAATCATCATCGCTGCCGTCACCAGAATCACCGTCGCCGCCGTCGCCGCCGCCGTCGCCACCATCAGCGCCCTCTTCCGCATGGGCGGAGGGTGCCGCGAATGGCCCGAACTTCGTGACGATGGGGCCCGCGCCATAGATGCCAAGCGCCAGTATCAGGCTTAAAAGTGATGTAGAGTTCCGCATGTCATGCCCTCGCCAGGAATTGAATCAAATTGGAAACACCGTCTCCAGTGATTTCACTCTAGGCGGGAAGTGTTGACAAAAAGGTGAGAGATTTTGCCAGCATTTTATCATTAACCCTAAATCGGCGCTCAGACCTTCTGGCTGGTTCCAACCTGCGGCAGCAGCCGCAGCTCATCAACCTCCACCGCGGTTTTTCCGATCGGAAACAGCGAGGCGAGCGCCAGCTTTACGTGCGCCCAGGCAAAGGGAATGCCGATGATGGTGACGGCAAGGGCAGCGGCCGCCGCAATGTGCATGATGGCCAGCCACCAGCCCGCCAGCACAAACCAGATGATGTTGCCGATGGTGCCGAGAGCGCCCGTGCCGATGTCATGTTCGCCGTAATACTGCTCGCGCGAGACGATGTCGTAGCCGAAGGGCCAGAAGGTGTAGCGCGCCAGCATGAAGCACGAGCGCGCCCAGGGAATGCCGATGATGGTGATCGCCATGATCACTCCGGCCAGCACCCAGCCAAGCCCTGCGAAAAAACCGCCAAGCACAAACCACAGGATGTTGAGGATGAAGATCAGCATGTGCGTTGCCCTCCTGGACGGCAAGCACATGGGAATTTGCGGTGGTGATTTCAAGGAGCGGCGATCGGCTCATGGCGCCAAGAAGGCCGCGACTTCTGCACCCATCGCCATGGCGTTGATCGCGGGTCAGTTGCTCTCCTGCCTGATCAACGGGCCGAACCATGCCGTCCGTCAGGCGGTGTCGCCTGCCCCGGCCTGGCGCTTTTGTCCTGAGATCATGGCTCTCACCAGGTTTTCGCGGTGCCGGACACTCGCCAGCAGCACGCCGCCGACATGAATGAAAATCAGCAGGAGCAAGCCGTGGGCACTCAGGGAGTGAAGGTTTTGCACCCAATCCTCGCCGAAATAGGCATCCGTTGTCATCATCCATCCGGTGAAGGAGATCACGGCCATGCCCGTCATCAGCGCCAGCACCATCATGCCGCCGGCCGGATTATGCCCAATGTAGCGGGCTTCACGGCCGGTGAGAATCGCAAGCAAATAGCGCGCAACACGGTTCGGAGCATGAACGAATTGCGAGAACCGCGCATAGGGCGTGCCCAGAAAACCCCATGCCAAACGCATGACAACAAGAGCGCCTGCAACATAGCCCGCCCATTGGTGGAGGTTTTCAGCCGAACGCGGCGTGAACCACGCGAGACCGAAGCTCGCAACGAGGCTCCAGTGGAAAATCCGCACCAGCGGATCCCAGACGCGCAGCATCTGAAGCGGTTGACGCGCGCCTGAGGATTTCCGGATTGCTGTGATCAATTCTCGCCGGCTTCGGCGTTGGCGACCTTCTCGAGGGTCTCGGCGTTATAGGCGACGTTCAGCTTCTTGCCGGCCTTATTGATGGCATAGACTTCATAACAACCCTTCTCGACCTTGATCTTCTTCACGGTGAGGCCCTCCGCCATCAATTGCCCCTTCAAAGTGGCTTGCGGCTTGAATTGGGTCGACGGTGCCGTACTGCAGGTTGCACCCGCGGCAAAGGCCGAGCTTGCCATGAGGGCGGTAAAGGCAATGGATGTAAGGGCACGATACATGGTATTCTCCATATTGAACGGGGACTGATAGCAAGAACGCACCCATCCCCTGTGGATGCGCATTCAACGAACCATTGCGGTTCGCCTGTTCCGAGGCATATCAGGCGCAAGCTGACAGCAACCTGTCGGGTGCGTTACAAATTGTTAATGGCGGGGCAAACGAATTGCCTAGATTTTCGTAGCGCAAAGACACCACAGCATTACAGCCGTCATTGCGTTGCCTTGATTCAAACCCATGGCGCTGATTAAAAGTGCCGCCTCAAAGCGACGGAATTCGCGGGCGCATCCGTCCATCCACTATTGAAACGGAGGCGAACCATGGCTGCCACTGCAAGAACCAGATATGACATTGTCGCCATGAGCCTGCATTGGCTCATCGCGGCGCTGTTGATCTTCATGCTCTTCTTTGGCGAAGGTCTCATGAAAGAAAAAGGGGGCGGCGTGCTGGGGCCTTCCTTGCACATATCCATAGGCAGCACCATTCTCGTTCTGACGGTCTTTCGCCTCGTCTGGCGCCTGGCAAATCCACCGCCTGCCTATCCTGCGCGCTTGGCGCCATGGGAACAGATGGCATCGAAGGCAACGCAGCTGCTTTTCTATCTCCTGCTGATCGGCATTCCGCTGACGGGTTGGCTCGCGACGCCGAAATTCCTTAGCCACGAAGGAGCAATGACAGGCATCACGGTCTTCGGCGCGTTGCCGCTGCCGGCAGCCCCGAGCCTTGGCCTTCCCATGAAGAGCTTTCATGAACTCATGTCCAACCTCACCATCGCCCTGCTGGCACTGCATGTGCTTGCCGCCCTCAAGCATCATTTCATCAACCGGGATGACGTGTTGCGCCGCATGCTGCCGGTAAAGGATCCTGATCGGACCCGGAGTTAAACAAGCGACGCATCCACTTGGATGGCAGGAATTGGAATCAAACCGCCTTGTTCTTCACAAAGTATCCCCAGGCGAAGAGCACGATGACCGCACCAATAATGGCACCGATGAGGCCGGCCCCTTCGCCGGGGCGATAGAAGCCGAGCGCCTGGCCCAGGAAGCTTGCGACAAATGCGCCGACGATGCCCAGAATGGTTGTCAGAACAAACCCTGAGGGTTCATTTGTTCCGGGGGTTACAAATTTGGCGATTACGCCGGCGATGAATCCAATAACAATCGTCCAGAGAATGCTCATAGCCTGTTTGCTCCACGTTGAACGGGTCCACTTCATATCACCGGGCGCGGCGACTTATCAATGACGGAGTCTTGCAATTGTCTTATTCATTCCCAATTATCCGGCTTACGAAACAAAAGGAGAAGAATATGGCTAGAGGAATGCCTTCACTTGCAGCGCTGCTTGGCCTGGTTGCCATAGCTGGCTATCAAAACCGCGAGAAGATCGGCGAATTTGTCAAAAACATCACAGGCCCGGGTGGCTCCGCCGAGGGCATTGCGGACAGTGTCAAGAAAGCCATCGGCAATAGTCCAACCGCCACCAGCATCACCGGCGGGCTTGGCGAGTTGGTCGATCACTTCACCAAAAATGGCCAGGGTGCCACGGCAGAATCCTGGGTTGGCAAGGGTCCCAATGCCGCCATCACCGACGCGCAGATGGAAAAAACTTTGGGCGCCGACCTCATCGACAGACTTGTGAAGCAGACGGGCCTGAGCCGCGAAGAACTTCTCTCGCGCCTTTCAAAAACCCTGCCGGAGGCCGTTGACAAGCTGACCCCGGACGGCCGCTTGCCTGCATAATTAAGCCCCGAGGAAAAATGAAATCTGGATGAACGGCCTGTTCAGCACGGGTTCCGCATGGATAGCGCAGCCTCCTTGCTAATCAAGCGGCAATGGTGCCGCCCAGCGAAGGAGAACTAAAATGTTTGCGCATGTCCGCCCATTTAAATTCGCCGCAGTCCTCGCTGCGGTATCCCTCTTCTGCACTGCAGGCGTTGCCTCGGCTGCAGCCCCATGCGGCCGTCACGATGCGGTGGCCAAGACACTCAACACCAAGTTCAAGGAAGCGCGCCGCATTATGGGTGTGGTGAACGCCCACGCCGTCATGGAAATTTTCATGTCGCCGCAAGGCACCTGGACCGTGCTGGTCACCGACACCACTGGCACCACCTGCATCATCGCCACCGGCCAGGACTGGCAGGAAGTTCCGATTGAAATGGCGGGACTTGATAGCTGAGGAAAAAGGGTTGATGGCCCGGCTTGAAGTTTCGTTTTGACCAACGGTTTTCCAACTAAATTCGCGTCTTCAAACTTTTCGGCTGTCATGGGCCCAATGCAATAGGGCCTGCCTTTGGCGCGGTCATTCACAACGACGTGTTTTTTTCTTAAACTGCCTGATTGCCGAATTTCTTTCTTCATCAAAAGATGCCTCTAAAGAGCGGTTGCCACAGTGGGAATAAAACACAATTGTCGTTGTTACAGGCTGAACTCAAACGGACTTGGCTTTCGAAATGCGTTTTGAACTTATGTTGCCGCACCAAATCAGATCTGCCATTGCAGAGAAATGGCCGGTTGTTCTGCCCTTGGGCGTCCTTGAATATCATGGTGAACATCTTGCCGTAGGCATGGACACCTTGGCCGTGGTCAAAACCCTGGATATCATTGAGCGTGAGATGAACCTCGTCATACTGCCTCCGTTCTATTATGGGGCCAGCAGCTACGTCGTCGAGCCGCCTGAGGGAAATGGATCGCTTCACGTCGGCGCGCAGGTGCTTTTCCCATTTGCCCAGGAAATGTTCACGGGGCTGTTGCGCATTGGATTTCGCAACATTCATTTCTTCATCCATCATCAGACAGAGAATTTCACTGTCGGCATGCCGACCGACCTGGCATTCAAGTTTGCAGCACGGCAAGCAATCTTCGCTTTTTTGGAAAAGGAGCGCGGTGAAGGCTGGTGGGGCAACGCCAAAATGGCGGATTATTATGATCAGCAGAAAAGTGGCGATGATCCATTTAACTGGATCAAGGGTCATCCACTCATGACCCCTGACATCATCGAAGATTACCCCTTTGATCACGCCGGCAAGGGCGAGACTTCGTTGATGCTGACGCTTTGCCCCGAAGCAGTGGACATGGACCGGCTTTCATCGGAGACCTGGTACACACGCAACGCCGCAGAATCTACAACTGAACTGGGAGTGCGGGGCCGTGATCTCATTCTAGCCCACATGCGCAAGGTTCTGGGTGGAGGGCTTCTCAAGTAGCCAACGCATGTGCGAAGAACCGTTTAAAAATCCAGCCGATGCGACGCATCGTGTCCCTATCGCTCGATAGGGCCGCCCGCGTCCTTCCACGCCGCGATGCCGCCCTGGATGTGGCAGGCGGAGGTGATGCCCGCCTCCTGGGCCGCCTGAACGGCCATGGCTGAGCGCTCGCCATAGGCGCAAAAAAAGACGACGCGCCGGTTCGCGCCAAGCGCCCTGAGCAGCCCGCCACCTGCAAGATTGTCCCTGAGTTTCGGATAGGGCTCATGCAGCGCACCGGGAATAGTTCCATGCCGCTCGCGCTCCGATTTTTCCCGAAGGTCAATGAGAGCCACATCCTGCCGCCCGATCAACTTCATGGCGTCGGGGGCAAGAACCGCCCATCCCTTCTGCGCCACGGTGTCCTGGGCTAGGCCGATGCGCATGTTGGCGGGAACCGCCACATCCATCATTTTCGGGTTTGGCAGTTTCAGATTGTTCATGATCTCGACATATTCGTCCACGGACTTTACCTGAAGCCGCGGGTTGCTGCGCCGTTCCTCGCCAATGGTGCTGACCGTGTCGCCCTTGTAGTCATGGGCCGGGTAGACCAGCGTGTCGTCCCGCAACTTCAGCAACCGGTTGAAGATCGAGTCATATTGCGCCCGGGCATCGCCGTTCTGGAAGTCGGTGCGGCCGGTGCCGCGGATCAGCAGGGTATCTCCGGTGAAAACCCGGTCGTCCATGGTGAAGGAATAGGAGTCGTCGGTGTGGCCCGGCGTGTAGATGACATCGAGGCTGACGCCTTCAATGTCGAGCTTGTCACCATCGGCCAGGCGCAGCGAGACCACATCGGCCCTGCTCTTCTCGCCCATCACGGTCACGCAGCGAGTCCGGTCCCGCAGCGCCCCGAGCCCGGTTACGTGGTCGGCATGGAGATGCGTGTCGACCGCCTTGACGAGGCGGAGATCGAGTTCATTCATGAGCTGCAGGTAACGGTCGACCTTCTCCAGGACCGGGTCGATGATGAGCGCCTCGGCGCCCCTGCGGCTGGCGATGAGATAGCTGTATGTACCCGTTACGCTGTCGAAAAGCTGGCGAAAGATCATTACCGTCCTCCGGGATGGCGCACCACCCGTTTTTTCCTGCTGAATGGTCTTGCTTTTACAGTCAAGGAGTCAACAGAAGTACGTGGACATTTAAGACAGGTTATGGCGTATCGCAACCGGTTAAGCCGCGGTTGAATCTTTTGTTCCGTTGGGCAATACAGTGACCTGCCATGCGCCGCCTCGTCATATCCCGGGACGTCCTCGTCATCGCCGCTGCAATCGTGGGGAGCAGTGTTGTCATGCTGGGCGAGAGCGTGGTAACGCTGGCGCTCCCCAGCATCGCCAGGACTTTGCAGGTGCCGTTTGCCAGCCTGCAGTGGGTGGTCGACGGTTATAACCTTACGCTCTCATCGTTCATTCTTTTTGGCGGCTCGCTCGGCGATCTTCTTGGCCTCAGGCGGGTTTACCTATGGAGCGCTTGCGCGTTTCTGCTGTTGTCACTTGTGTGTGCATTGGCCTGGAACGGCTTGACGCTGATCGTGTTTCGCGCCCTGCTTGGCGTTGCGGGCGCACTCCTCACACCCGTAAGCCTTGCCGTCCTTAACGCGCAACTGCCCAAGGACATGCGCAGCCGCGCCGTCGGCTACTGGACGGCGGCCACCTCGATTGTGCTGGCGCTTGGGCCCCTGGTGGGCGGCTATCTCGTCGATCTCTTCACCTGGCGCGCGATCTTCCTCTTTAATGTGCCGCTCGCCCTTATCGCGATAGGGATTGGCTATGCCGCGCTGGAGAAAACCCCGATAGGCCGCGACATAAGCATCGACTGGTTTGGCGCCATCCTGGCGTTTCTGTTTCTTGCAGGGCTCACCTACGGGCTCATTGAGGGCCCGGCAAATAGCTGGCCGCCTGCCACCATCGGAGCTCTTGTGGCGGGTGCTGCGTGTTTTGTTGCCTTTGTCTGGTGGGAGCGTCGGGCTCGCCATCCGCTGATCGATCTCTCGCTCTTTCGCAACAGAAACTTTTCTGCCACCAACTCTGCAACGCTTCTGCTTTATGCTGCATTCGGCGGCTTCGGGTTTCTGTTTTCCTATTTCCTGCAAACTGCCGCGGGCTATTCGGCCACCGCCGCGGGGGCAGCGTTCCTGCCCTTGTCGGTGATGCTGGCGTTCCTCTCCGGCACAGTGGGGGAATATTCATCCCGTATCGGTCCCCGCTGGTTCATGACCCTGGGGCCCCTGCTCTGTTCGGCCGGCATGCTGTCGCTTCTGTCACTGGGACCACATACGACCTATCTCTCCGGTGTGCTGCCGGGCGTATTGCTGTTTGGCGCGGGGCTGGTGCTTACGGTAGCGCCCTTGACCGCAACAGCGCTCAACTCCGCGCCGGACGAAAAATCGGGGATCGCGTCTGCCATCAACAATGGAGTGGCAACCGCCGGCCCGCTCATTGTCATCGCCCTCTTGGGCCTTGGCGGGCTTGAGCACGCCTATGTCTTTGGCGTGTGGCTATGCGTTGTCCTTGCAGCGCTTGCAGGTCTTGTCTCTTTTGCCTTTGTGCGCAAGGCCAAAGCTTCATCATGATCCCAACTGGAGACCGGCGAAATAAATAAAGGTCAGAACTGGGCCACGC
Organism: Hyphomicrobiales bacterium; assembly: GCA_023266715.1. Lineage (GTDB taxonomy): Bacteria > Pseudomonadota > Alphaproteobacteria > Rhizobiales > Aestuariivirgaceae > Aestuariivirga. The sequence goes on from JAHFPK010000129.1 coordinate 7,675, forward strand.
CAGCCAATGGGTCACAAGCTACGTATCGGCTCGGAATACGCAGAAACCGAAAGCCTGCGG
>JAHFPK010000433.1 GCA_023266715.1 Hyphomicrobiales bacterium
AGGGCGAGTCAATCTTCCGTTCGCGTGATTTTCTCCGCAGCGGGCGCAGCGTGTCCCTCTTTGACTGAACTTTCCCGCACCCCTCAACCCTAGAACTTTGACGATCATGGCCACTAAAAAATCCAAGAAGCCGCAGGCCACGCCACCTAACGCTGGCAAGCTAGTCGCACCGCTGGAGCAAAAATCCGCGCTGCGGCCTTATTCGCCTCCAACGCTCACGGATGGCCAGAAGATCGTCACGCCGTCCGGGGTCAGCGTGGCAGGCCAACCCGCCTCCACGCTGCCCGGCGGCGAAAGAATGATGGACTTGGGCATGGACCCGAACCAACCGCCGACGGCCGCCTCGCTTATCCGACCCGGCGAGGATTTGCGCGTGCCCATCAAGACCGGAACGGATATTTCACAACAGCGCGTCATGCAGTATCTGCTGGCGCGGTTCAACCCGATTCGCGGTCTGACCCCGCGCCTGCTTGCCACGTATCTTGAGCAGCATGACCTCGGGTTCATCCGGTGGATGGCGCTCGTTTTCAACAAGATTCGGGAGCGGGATGATGCCATCTCGGCGGCGATGATTGCGCGCGAGGCCAAGCCGGCCGACATGGGGTGGGAGATCGTGGTGGAGGATGAATCCGACGAAGCGACGGCCCACAAAGCCGCCCTCGAATACTTTTACAAGAACCTGAGCGTCACGCAATGCCTCGACCAGAACCAACGCGGCGGCGTGTCGCTCATGATTCGCCAGATGATGCGCGCCGTAGGGGATAAATTCGCCGTGCATGAAGTCGTCTGGGTTCCGGGGCCGAACGGCCTGAGCGCCGAAGTCCGCTTTGTTCCGCTGTGGTTCTTCGAGAACCGCACGGGGCAATTGCGCTTCCTGCCCTACGAACTGGCGCTGCAAGGCGTGCCGATTGAGCCGGGCGGATGGATGGTGCACATGGCCGAAGGGCTTTTCCCGCCGCTGTCGATTCTCTACCTTTACAAGCAGATGGGACTGAAAGGCTGGGTGGCCTACATGGACAAATTCGCCATTCCATTCCTGCACGCCAAGACGATGGCGGACTATGAGAGCACGGAATGGAACTCGCTCGTGTCCGCGATGCAGAACTTTGCCAGCGACGGCGGCATTGTGACGAAGAGCACGACCGAGCTTAACCCGATAGTCATGGGTTCGCAGGGCGAGGCCCCGCACGCGCCGTTCTGTGACCGCATGGACCGGGCAATTGCCCGCGTTGTGCGCGGCGGCGACCTGTCAAGCATGTCCAAGGGCGGGGGGGGCAGCAGTGGCTCCGGCGGCGGGGTGGTCGGGGCAAATCCACAAATGGACAATGAGACGATGCTGGCAAAGGCCGACGCGGAACGCATCAGCGAAACCTGCCAGTTCTACCTCGACCGCTGGGTCATCAACTACAAGTTTGGCGAGGGCGTGCAGCCCAAGGCGCGCTTCGTCATTCAGCCGCCGCAGGAGATAGACGTTCAGCGCGAAATCTTGGTTGACCAATTCTTGCTCAGCATCGGCTTCCCGATGGCCCTGTCCGAGCTGGGTCAACGCTACGAGCGCCAGATGGCCGACCCAAGCGAGACGATTGCGCAGGCTCCGGCCCCGAAGCCGGCCTTTGGACAGCCAGGCGCGGGCGATGCGGCGGGCGATCAAACAGATGGGCAGATGGACAAGCCGGAAAACAACGGCCAGCCGCCTGCCTTGGGCAACGTTGCTCCCGTCACGCGCCGCTTTTACACCAACGCCAACAAGCTGCGCGCCGAGGCTCAGGCCAAGGCGCTTGCCCCGCTCAAGGGGATGCTGGAAACCGCCGTTGCCGTCCAAGACCCGGACGAACGCAAGACCAAGCTCGAATCCATCCGGCTGGCGCTGCCCAAGATGCTGCACGGCTCGGTCACGCCCAAGGTGATCGAGGTGTTCGACTCGGCGCTGTCAGCGGCGATGGTCAACGGGGCGCTTTCCGGCGCGCAGGCCACGCACCACGCCGGACGCTCGGTCAACGTGATTGACGGGGGCGCATTTGACTTCGTGCGCGACAGGGCCGGGCGCGTTTCCGGCTTCCGGGTCAAACCGCAGGACAACGTGGAGAAAGCCGAATGAAGATTGCCGTCGATTTCAAGAACCGCGTGCTTGACTTGGTCGATTCCTTCTTCGTGTCGCTGCATCAGGGCGACCCCGGCATTGACGGTGCGCACGAGGTAACCGGCGGCAACTACGAGCGTCAATATAACGCTCTAGCC
>JAHFPK010000434.1 GCA_023266715.1 Hyphomicrobiales bacterium
GCCGCATCGGGGGCTTACGAGCATGTCCCGTTCGTCAAAGTCACTAACCTGGCGCGTGCCATGGAGGAGCTTAGGCTCGAAGGCTTCCGCTTTGTGGGGCTTGATTCGGAGGCCGACCTAACGCTCGCCGAAGTCGAAAAAACCCCGCCGCTGGCGCTGGTGTTGGGCGCCGAAGGCAAGGGCCTGCGCGAGCTTACACGCAAAAATTGCGACGTGGTCGCAAAATTAGACTTTTCCGGGGCAATTCGCAGCCTGAATGTTTCCAATGCGGCGGCGGTTGCGCTTTACGCGCTCACCCGCTGAAACGAAACAGCCAGACATTTCAGATGCCTGGCCGCTCCTGTCGCCGTCCCGCGTTTCCGCAGATATTCCTATTTAATACGCTTCGGCAGCGCTTGCAAGTGTGGCAATTTTTGGGCAGGGCGCAGACCCTCAACAGATATTGCGGGGCAGGGGCGAGATGGCCTATAGGGGGCCAACGCGAGACGCCGATTTAGCTCAGTTGGTAGAGCACCTGATTTGTAATCAGGGGGTCACAGGTTCGAGTCCTGTAATCGGCACCAACAATTACAATAACTTAGTGCATCTGTGTCGTTATCTTAGAGCGCCCTGGGGGACAGTTCGGGGGGCGATTGAGCTGAAGTTTTGAAGCTCTCACATTAGCGCCGGTGGCCATGTCCGATTGCAAGGAGCTGGCAAGTTATTGGGTTTGGCCATTGAGTTTAGGGATGCGAGAATCTGTGACGTCCGTGAGCAAGAAAGGCTTAGCAGGGCAGAATCAAACTTGAATAGGCAGGAAAGAGGTCAGTCACATTTCACTGCAACTTTCCCAGGCGGCAAGATTAAGCCGCGGGGTAACCCTCATTTTTCGGAACGGATCAGGTGAGGTGGTCGATGGCAATCCGCTGACCGCAATAACATCCGCCAGTTCGCGCGACGGTTGGCCGAGGGCGCGATCGACCAGCAGCTTCCCGGGGAGAGAGCCTCGCTTCATGCCAACACCAATATAACAATTTGCGGAGTAGAGTCCGGGTGCCATTTCACCGAAGCACGACCTAATGCGCTCAATGTGGCCCTTGCTGATCTGGGCATCGTGGCAGAGAGGATCATCACCATCTTCCAAGGGCCGGGCCAGGCTCTTGTCAGTCCGACGCTTGCACAATTTAGGATACGCTATAGGGCGAGTTGATGCCTAGTGCGGCACCACAAGGTCATCAAGGGCAACACCTTTGAAGGTTTTCACATCTTTCAAAACCATATAGCTGCTCAGGTTTCCGATCTTCGGCCCGAGTTTCAATAGTTCATCTGAAAGCATTTGATAGGAACCGATGTCGGGGCACACGAAGCGCACGAGATAGTCGATGGTTCCGGCAACCTTGGTGCATTCGACGACATAGCGCATGTTCTTCACCATGGCCTCAAAGTTGAGGAAATCCTCAAGCCCATGGCTGTTCAACATGACAGCTGCAATAACGTCCACATGCCGGCAGACCTTGTGCAGATCGATGTGGGCGCTATAGCCTGAGATCACGCCATTATTTTCCATGCGTTTCACGCGCTGCAGGCACGGGCTGGGTGACAGGCCCACATCGTCGGCAAGTTCCTGATTGGTGATGCGCGCATCGGACTGCAGGCGGTTGAGAATGCGCAAATCGATTTGATCGAGCTTGTGGGAACCCTCGTCTTTTTTCATCGCATGTCCCTCGCCGAAATCCCGGGAGCATGAGTTTGCACCAAATTGGCATTCTGTCGAGGGCCAGCAGATTTAACCGAGCGGGTGGCCTCCGGCAGCAGCAAACGCCAAAACCTATCCCAACATAAGCAGCACATTTCTGCGGCTTCAAAGTAAACTGGAAAAAAACAAAGGCATCTAAGTTCCGGAGAGCAGGGGAGGGCATTACCATGGTTGCACAGATTTCATTGGGCCAAAGGCTTGCCCGCAGAAAGCCGATTGAGAGGCTAGTTGGCGATGCCGCCGGGTCGGATGCGGAACACGGCCACCTGAACCGTTCCATCACGTTATTTCAACTCGTCATGTTCGGTGTGGGTTCAACCATCGGTACCGGTATTTTTTTCGTGCTGGCCCAGACGGTGCCAACGGCAGGGCCTGCTGTCATCATTTCATTCATGCTGGCTGGTATTGTCGCGGGCCTCACGGCTCTTTGTTATGCCGAAATGGCCTCCATGATCCCGGTTTCCGGTTCATCCTATTCCTATGCCTATGCAACGCTTGGC
>JAHFPK010000435.1 GCA_023266715.1 Hyphomicrobiales bacterium
AAGGAACGACTGGGTTGTGTGAGAAGTATTTGGGGAAGTTCAGCTGAACGGACCCTTCGAGGCCTTGGCTTGCGCCAAGGCACCTCAGGGAGAGGACAAATATAGCCTTCGTGCTGAGGTGCGAGCGAAGCGAGCCTCGAAGCACCACTTTGGATCAAGCCTGCGCCAAGGCGTCCAGGCTTTCAGGCAGGATCTGACCGCCGTCTACAATGATGGTCTGTCCCGTCACATAGCCAGCTTCCTTCGAAGCGAAGTAGAGTGCGGCGTAACCGATGTCTTCAACGCTGCCCAGTCGCTTCAAGGGCACGGAAGCGGCCATGGATTTCTGATATTCCTCGCCCATGCCAGCCAAGCCTTCGGTGACGATGTTTCCGGGCATCACGGCATTTACGGTGATGCCGTATTTTGCCAACTCAATGCAGGCTGTGCGCATGAAGCCGAGTTGGCCCGCCTTCGATGCGCCGTAATGGGTCCAGCCGGGAAAGCCGGTGATGGGGCCGGTGATGGATGAGGTAATGACGATCCGCCCCTGATCAGATTTCTTGAGATAGGGAATGGCTGCCTTGATGGCGTGAAAGGTGCCTTTGAGATTGGTGTCAATCACCTCGTCCCATTGTTCCGATGTCATGTCTTCCAATCGTGCGGGTGGAAAAATTCCGGCATTGGCGCAGAGAACGTCGATGCCACCGTTTTTTCCGGCAACGGTTTTCATCGCCGCTTCCATGCTGGCCAGCAATGTTACATCGCCACTCAGACCAAAGGCCCCATGGCCGATTTCCTTTGCCGCTGCTTCTGCTTGGTCAGCGTGACGGGCGAGGACGGCGACCTTTGCACCAGCGCCGGCAAACACCCGGGCAATGCCTTTGCCAATGCCTTTGGAGCTTCCGGTTACAAGAACGGAACGGCCTTTCAATGACTGAGACATGGAACTCTCCCTAGCAAATAAAAACGGGGACAGCAGTAACCCGCTGTCCCCCTGTTTCGTCAATCAACCTGGATCAGCCGTTGTTCACCATGTGGCCGATGTTCTTGTAGGCGGCCGGACTCATGGACTTGAGCAGGAAGCCCCAGGCAAGCCCTACCAGAATGATCGCCAGTGCCACCCATGGGATGGCATTGGCGAAATGGCTGGTGCCGGCAAAGGTGCTGAGATTAGCCACGAGCAAATAAACCAGCCAGACCTGCGCCACGAAGGAGACGATCGGGGCGATAATCGTTGTGAAGACATTGCCGCCGCCGTGTTTCTGGAAGTAAGCGATGATGGCGAGCGACACGATGGCCTGCAGGACCAGCAGAAGCCCGGTGCCCAACACGGCAAACAGCGTATAGACGCCGAGATAGGCCTGAGCGTTGGGATCGCTGAAGCCATTGAATACGGCGAAGAGAACGACCCACACCGCCGCTAGCACTGATTGTACCGATGAGGCGATATGCGGGCTCTTGTAGACCGCATGGGTTTTGCCCAGCGGCGCCGGGATCACACCTTCGCGGCCGAGCGAGTACATGTAGCGAGAGGCCGTATTATGGAAGGCCATGCCGCAGGCAAGCGAACTGGTGAGGATAAGAAGCGCCATCAGTTCCTTGGCCCAGGTACCCACGAACTGTTCGATGGGTGCAAGGAAGAAGTTGCCGGAGTCGGCATAGGCCTTGGCCAGCATATCGCCTTCAGTCGGATAGGCGGAAACTGCGCACCAGCTGATGATGGTGTAAAAGACGCCGAGACCAATGACCGAGAGATAGAGCGAGCGCGGAACGATATGCTTTGGATCGCGTGATTCCTCGGCATAGTTCGGCGCCATTTCGAAGCCGACCCATGACCAGAAAGCCATGAAAATACCGACCGCGGCAGCGCCCGCACCAATTGTCGTTGCTCCTACCGTTTGCTCTGCCACCGGAACGGCGACGTTGAAGAGGTTGAGCGCTTCACCGGAGAAATTGGTACCGGTTCCCGCGAAAATCACACCGAGCGCAAAGATCGCGAGAATCACGACCTCGAGGACGAGGGCAACGCCCAAGACCTGCACCGACAGCTTGACATCACGATAGGACAGTACCGAGGTCACCGCGAGCATGAGGAGCGCCAGCACCAGCCACGGCACGTTTATACCAAGATGGGAGGCCAGCCATGAATTACCGAAAAAGGCAAACAAACCGGTGAGTGAGGCTTCGAAAACGCTGTAGCAGGCGAGCGACGAGATGCCGGCGGACATGCCGACCTCACGGCCAAGACC
>JAHFPK010000130.1 GCA_023266715.1 Hyphomicrobiales bacterium
CTTTTCAGCCACCATGATTGTTGCCGCGTTGGTATTGGCCGAAACCACGGTTGGCATGATCGAAGCGTCACAGATGCGGAGACCTTCAAGGCCCTGCAGTTTCAGGTTCGGTGTCACCACCGCGTTGGCGTCGTGGCCCATCTTGCAGGTGCCCGAGGGGTGATGGTCTGTCTTGGCGTGCCGGCACGCATAGGCAATGAGATCATCATCCGAGACCTTGTCTGGAGCGGGCAGACGTTCGGTCATAATGAAAGGCTTGAGCGCACTTTGTCGCATTATATCACGTGCAAGGCGCAGACCCTTAATTGACATGGCCCGATCATAGGGGTCGGCCCAATAGTTGGGATCAATCAACGGTGCCGCCTTGGGATCGCTCGATGCCAGCCTGATGGTTCCGCGCGAGCGCGGGCGGAGATAAGCTGAATTCAACGTGACGCCGGGATTGGTTAGTTTGGCGACGCCAGCCTCGATACCGGAACCAAGCCCCAAATGAAACTGGATGTCGGGCGACCGGGCATTCTCGTCCGCATACCAGAAACCGCCGGTCTCGAAGAGACTGGAGGCCACCGGGCCAGTCCTGAACAGGAGATACTGAAGACCCGCTAGCGCCGACCAGTGTAGCTTCGCGTATTTGTCGTAGGAATGATCGCCGGTGCATTCGCAGACAATGAAAAGATCGAGGTGGTCCTGGAAGTTTGAACCCACGCCGGGGAGATCATGGAGTGGCGTGATTCCGACCGACTTTAAGTGATCGGCTGGGCCGATACCGGACTGCATGAGAAGCTTTGGTGAGCCAATGGCGCCCGACGCAAGGATGACCTCGCGAGCGGCGCGGATCATCTCGACCCCATTCCTGCCTGCCGCTACAACTCCGGTGGCACGGCCCTTTTCGATGACGATGCGGTGCATGAACGCATTGGTACGGACTTCAAGATTTAACCGGCGTTTAGCTGGCTTCAGATAGGCCGTGGCGGTCGAGGAACGGCGCGCATCCTTTTGTGATAATTGATAGTAGCCAACACCATCCTGAGATTCGCCATTGAAATCGGAATTGTGCGGAATGCCGAGTTGTTCAGCCGCGTTGAAATAAGCTTCGCAAATGGGGAGTGGTGCGACCGGATCCGAAACGCCAAGGGGACCGCCTTTGCCATGGTATCTGTCGGCAGGTCGCGCGAAATCCTCGATGCGCCGGAAATACGGCAGTACATCCTCGTAGCTCCAGCCTTCGCACCCCATCTGGCGCCATTCATCGAAGTCAAGCCGGTTGCCGCGGTTGTAGAGCTGCGCGTTGATCGATGAGCCGCCGCCGATCACCTTGGCTTGGGTAAAGCGCAACACAAGATTGTTCATATGTATCTGTGGAACTGTTGACCAGCCCCAACTCGCTATGCCTTTAGTCATCTTGGCAAAGCCCGCTGGCCAGTGGAACAGGGGGTTCCAGTCTGTGCCCCCCGCTTCGAGCAAAAGTACTTTGATGTCCGGCTTTTCACTCAGTCGGGCCGCGAGGACGCATCCCGCCGAGCCGCCACCCACTATTACATAATCATAGGCCATCACACTCTCACAGCTCTGGAATCGTCAACCCGTCCCCGGTGTCGCCAAGCGTGCTGGTGGAATATGGAAAGGCGCCGCCCGAACGCGCCAGCAATGATGCATCCGAAATCCGCAAATATTGCCCGCATGAAGTCCTGCCTAAAAACAACGCGCCGCGAAGTTTGACATCCATGACGTGATCGAAGGCCCCGAAGCCAGTTCAGCAGAGTTGCCGCGTTCGGGAGTACCCTGTCGAAGGTTGCTCATTCGATGCGCTGTTGGGTATCGGGATTGAAGAAAACGGCCTTATCGAGATTGAAAGAGAGCTTCGACATCGTGCCAGGAACAACTCTCGCATCGGCTCGCAAACGGGCAATCGCTTCCTTACCGCCGAGATTTATGACCGCAAAAGTGTCGGAACCCGCGGGCTCCACCACGTCGATGAAACAGTCCGCAGTTATAAGATTTTGCGATGTACGGTCGGCGCCTTCAGGATCGGTTATCGCTTCCGGCCGGATGCCGAAGACTACGGTTTTTCCAGAATAGCCATTGAGATGTGAGCCCACGTTTAGAACTAGCGGTTTGCCGCCGTGCGCGCCGATCTCGAGTTTAACGGTTTTGCCGCTGCCAACCACCTTCGCGGGAATGAGGTTCATTGCCGGCGATCCCATGAAGTCTGCAACAAAAATGTTGTCGGGACGGTTATAAATCTCTGCCGGTGTGCCTGCCTGCTGCAACACGCCGTCCTTCAGCACGGCGATTTTAGTCGCGAGAGTCATTGCTTCAATCTGGTCATGTGTCACATAGACAATGGTCCGCTTCATCGATTGGTGCAGCCGCTTAATTTCGGTACGCATGTCGACACGCAGTTTGGCATCGAGGTTAGATAGGGGTTCGTCGAATAGGAATACTTGGGGACGGCGCACCAGTGCTCGGCCCATGGCGACGCGTTGGCGCTGGCCGCCGGAAAGTTGCGATGGCTTGCGATCCAATAGGTGGCTGATCTGCAAGGTCTCGGCGACGCCGGCTATAGCTTTTACGCGCTCGTCTTTCGGCACGCCTTTGATCTCCATTCCGAAAGAAATGTTCTGCGCCACCGACATGTTGGGATAGAGCGCGTAGGACTGGAATACCATGGCAATGTCCCGCTTCGAGGGATGCAATTCATTTACCCGCTTTCCAGCGATGCGAATTTCCCCCTTGGTGACGCTTTCCAGCCCGGCGATGGTATTGAGCAGTGTGGACTTGCCGCAGCCTGAAGGACCGACGAGAACCAGAAATCCGCCTTCTTCAATGTCCAGGTCAATTCCTTTCAGGATTTGAACTGCGCCGAAGCGTTTCTCGAGTTTCTCGATTTCAAGGAAAGCCATGGTTTATCCTTTCACGGCGCCAGCCATAAGGCCGCGCACAAAGTAACGCCCGGACGTGATGTAAACGATGAGGGTTGGCAGGGCGGCGAGTATAGCTCCGGCAAAGTGCACGTTGTATTCTTTAACCCCTGTCGACGAATTGACGAGATTGTTGAGGGCCACCGTCATAGGCTGCGAGTCGGCATCGGAGAAGGACGCGCCAAACAGGAAGTCGTTCCAGATGTTGGTGAACTGCCAGATGACGGTGACGACAATGATTGGACCTGAGCTCGGCAGCAGTATGCGGCGGAAGATCTGGAAAAAGCTGGCCCCGTCAATCATGGCCGCGCGCACTAGCTCGGTCGGGAACGCCTCGTAATAATTCCGGAAGAACAGAGTGGTGAACCCGAGCCCATAAATTGCATGGATCAGAACCAGGCCCGCGACCGTCCCCGCGAGACCCAGAAGTCCGAGAATCTTCGCGGACGGTATGAGCACGATCTGGAAGGGAATGAAGCAGGACATCAGCATTAGGGTGAATACGATATTGTCGCCCGGAAACCGCCATTTGGTGAGCACGTAGCCGTTGAGTGCGCCTAGCATCGTGGAAATGAAAACCGCGGGTGCTACCATGAGGATGGAATTGAGAAAATATGGCTTGAGACCAGTCGGCTGGACACCGATCTGCGCGGTGGACCAGGCGCTCAGCCATGGATCGATTGTCCATGTCTGCGGGAGTGCCAGCATGTTACCCTGACGGATTTCGTCGAGGGGTTTCAGGGAATTGGCAAGCATCACGTATAGTGGCAGAAGATAGTAGACCGCGAACAGAATCAGGACGGCATAGATCGCCGCGCGCACAAATATGCCAGTGCGGACGGCCGTGTCTTGTGAAGAAGCACTCATGAACGCCGCCCTCCCTTCAATTCAGAATAGAGATAGGGAACGATGATTGCCGCAATCATCATCAGCATAATGATTGCGGAAGCCGCACCCATGCCCATTTCGTTGCGGCCGAACGTGAATTTCTGCATGAACAGTGCTGGCGTCCATGTGGCTGTACCAGGGCCGCCGTCGGTCATAGCCACAACAAGGTCGTAGGATTTGATTGCGAGATGCGCGAGTACGACGAAGGCGGAAAGAAATACCGGCCGCATAAGCGGAATGATGATGCGACTGTAGAGCATCCAGTTTGAAGCGCCATCGATCTGGGCCGCCTTGATTATTTCATTATCGACACCTCTGAGACCGGCGAGGAACATGGCCATGACGAAACCGGAGGATTGCCAAATCGCCGCAATCACTATGGTGTAGATAGCGAATCGACCGTCCTTGATCCAGCGGAAGGAAAAGGACTCCCAGCCCCATGACTGCATCACATGTTCAAGCCCGATGCCGGGATCGAGGAACCATTTCCACGCAACGCCGGTAACGATGAAAGACAGCGCCATTGGATAGAGATAGATTGGGCGCAAGAAACCTTCGCCGCGGATTTTCTGGTCAAGCAGTATAGCGAGCCCAAGACCGAGCACACTGCAGATTATGATATAGAGTGAACCGAAAATTCCGAGATTGGCCAGCGAAGTCGACCAATTGGGATGATTGAAGAGGCGGGCATAATTATTGAGACCTACCCAGGTGGTCAAGTCCGGCAGCATTTTCGAGCCGGTGAAAGAAAGCACTCCGGTGAAGAGAATGAATCCATAGACAAATAGTAGGACGACAGCGAAGCTGGGCGCGAGAACGATACGCGGCAACCAATCCTGCAATATCGAGCGTTGGCTCTGAACCTGTGACATCTCGAAAATCCCTTCGCTCTGTGAGTTGAAGACCCCGACCGGTGGCCGGGGTCCCGTGGTGTTTGCGATCAGCCCTTTGCGGCGGCGACGGCTTCAGCCAGCGCCTTAGCGGCGGCTTTTGAATCCATCTCGCCGTTGAAGTGTTTGGTCACCACATCATAGAGCGCATTCTTGATGGCAGCCGGAGCTGCGTGGCCATGGGCCATGGAGCCGAACAACAAGTTGTTCTTGCTAGCGTCTGCAAGGTCAGCCATGCCTTTCTTGCCGCAATCATCGAAAGCATCGTTCGGCACGTCGGTGCGTGCTGGCACCGACCCTTTCACCACATTGAAGGCCGATTGAAAGGCCGGACTCTCGATGTCCGAAGCCATTTGCAATTGCGCCTTCTGACTAGCATCACCGACCTTAAACATCATAAATTGGTCGGAATTGAAGGTAACTGCTCCTTGCGTTCCGGGGAAGCGGATGCAGACGAAGTCCTTGCCGGGAACCTTGCCGGCTTTCAGAAATTCGCCCTTGGCCCAGTCGCCCATGAACTGCATGCCGGCTTTTCCTTCTATGACCATGGCGGAAGCAAGATTCCAATCGCGGCCAGAGAAGTTGTCGTCGACGTAGGAGCGAAGCTTCGCCATTCGGTCAAAAGCCTCGACCATCTTGTCGCTGTCCAGCGCTTTGGGGTCAAGGTCGATAAACGCCGACTTGTAGAAATCGGCGCCGAGCGAAAGAACGACGCCATCGAAAATCGTCGCTTCCTGCCAAGCTTGGCCGCCATGGGCCACTGGCGTGAGGCCGTTAGCTTTCATCTTGTCGAGTACGGCCACGAGCTCATCCCAGCTGGTCGGTGCCTTTCCGCCGGCGGCATCGAGTGCTGCCTTGTTAATCCAGACCCAGTTCGTCGAGTGAACATTGACAGGGGCTGCTATCCACTTGCCATCATACTTAGAGAAGTTCTGCAGGGCCGCCGGAACGACCTTGTCCCAGCCTTCTCGGGTCGCAACCTCGGTGAGATCACCGACCACACCCTGCTTCGCCCAGTCGGTGATATCAAAGCCGAGCGCCTGCACGGCAGTCGGTGGATTGCCAGCGGTGACTCGGGCACGTAGCGCTGTCATGGCGGCATCGCCACCGCCGCCGGCGACGGGCATATCCTTCCAGGTAATGCCCTGGCTTTCGAGGTTCTTTTTCAGAACATTGAGAGCGGCTGCCTCACCGCCAGATGTCCACCAGTGGAGCACTTCAACTTCGTCGGCGTGCGCCATGGCCGTCAGTCCAAAGACCGCGGCCGTCGTCAGTAGAAATTTACGCATTTCACGTCTCCCATTTTCGCAACCTTCCGGGACGGACCATTCCGATCCCGGAATTCTTCACACGCGCGGAAGCCACCAGCCGGTTCGCGACCCGATGTGCATCGTTAGCGTTTTTGTTTCTGTGTAGTCTTCAACCGCATGGCGGCCAAGTTCACGCCCCAGGCCCGACTGGCGGTATCCGCCAAAGGGTAATTCCGGAAAACCGTCCATGAAAGTGTTTATCCAGACCGTGCCGGTGCGCACGCGGCGAGCAACGGACATGCAAGTGGAATCATCGATGAAATCACCACCAATGAACATTTGATAGGTCCTTACATCTGACGCCGGGCCGAGGAGGGTGTTATGTGTCATTTTTAGGCTCCCCCGAAGAGGGCGGCGCGCTTTTCGCGGAATGCCGCGAGGCCGGTTTTTAGTTCGGGACCGCCTGCAACGGCCAAGCCGGCCAGGGCTTCCAAGGTGCGTTCGACCTCTTCGCCCTCGGCGGCGTTGATCAGCATTTTGGTGAGTGAGGTAGCAAGTGGACCACGGATGGCGAGTTGCGACGCCATTTGCTTAGCTGCGGCGAGGCTTTCGCCTTTGGGCACGACGGAATCAACGATACCAAGCCTGAGGGCTTCTTCGCCTGAAAATGTTTCTCCGAGCAGCGCCATGCGGCGGACGATTTGTGAGCCGAAGCGGCGGACGGTGCGCTGGGTTCCGGACCAACCAGGAATGATGCCGAGGCCGGTTTCAGGGGAGCCGAGTTTCACATGGGACTCGGCAATGCGGAAATCGGCCGTCGCTGCAAGTTCAAGCCCGCCACCTAAAGTGTGGCCGTTGAGCGCAGCAATGAGAGGCACGCGCAGGCGGGCCAGCGCATCAAAGGCGCGGTGGCCGTGACGCACCCAGGCCATGCCGAAATTTTCCGGGGACCATTTGCTCCAGGCTTCAATGTCGCCGCCGGCACAGAAGGATTTTTCGCCCTCGCCTTTTATGATGCAGCAGCGGATGACCTCCATGCTATCAACCACATGGGCGGCGCGTTCCAAGCCGAGCACCATTTCATAATCCAGCGCATTGAGTTTTTCAGGCCGCGCGATTGTTATGATGGCCAGATGTGCTTGAAAGTTCAGATTGATGCGCTTGTCGCCGGTATCAGACATGGTATTTCAGTCCCATCCTTGTGGGTTCGAACAATGCAGGGCTCATCGGCTTCATTTTAGGAGAAATGATGAGGGGGAATTCGGCCTGATCAAGAATGTTTGATTGCAGCTCAACGCCGGGGGCAATTTCCGTGACAACAACGCCTTCACTCGTGAGCTTCATCACGCAGCGTTCGGTGATGTAGGTTATGACCTGGCCCTGCATGACGGCGCGTTTTCCTGAGAAGGAAATCTGCTCCACCTCGCGCAACAGTTTCTTGACTTTGCCTTCTTTTTCAATGCGCAGCTTGCCATCTCTGATTTCCATTTTGGCGCCCGCATTGAAGAAGCCGGAATAGACAATTTTTTTTGCCCGCGAGGTGATGTCGACAAAGCCGCCGGCACCGGCGGTGACATGGGGCCTTAAGCCGAGTTTTGAAACATTGACGGAGCCATGGGAGTCGATCTGCAGGAAGGAGAGCAGGGCGCAGTCAAATCCTGCGGCCTGAAAGTAAGTGAACTGGGAAGGCGACGCTATAATGGCTTCGGCG
>JAHFPK010000436.1 GCA_023266715.1 Hyphomicrobiales bacterium
CGACCCGTTGAGCGGGGCAGATCAAGCCACCGGTGCAGCGTCGCACCACATCGGTCTTGCCGCTGGCCTTCTCCTCGCGCACGGCATGGCTGCCGCAGGCCGGGCAGACTTTGGGAAACTGGTAGGGACTGGAGCCAGCCGGGTGCTCCGCGACAAAGCCCAGAATTTGCGGAATGACATCGCCAGCCCGCTGCACCATCACCGTATCGCCAATGCGGATATCCTTGCGGGCGATCTCATCTTCATTGTGCAATGTCGCGTTGGACACAACGACACCGCCAACCGTAACCGGCTTCAAACGCGCCACCGGCGTCAGTGCCCCGGTGCGGCCAACCTGAATGTCGATGCCTTCGAGAATAGTCGTGGCCTTTTCGGCCGAGAATTTGTGGGCAAGCCCCCAGCGCGGGCTGCGCGAAACAAACCCCAGACGCTCCTGCAAGTCGAGCCGGTTAACTTTGTAAACAACACCGTCGATGTCATAACCGAGGCCAGCGCGCTTGTTTTCGATCAGGCGATAATGGGCAAACAGCTCATCGGCCGAACCGCAGAGCTTCATCAAATCATTGACCGGAAAATCCCAAGTCTTGAACGCCTGCACCGCTTCCCACTGCGTCTCGCCCGGAAGCTCTGGCGCTTCGCCCCACGCATAGGCAAAAAATCGCAAGGGACGTGCCGCCGTGATCGACGGATCGAGCTGGCGCAGCGAACCCGCCGCCGCATTACGCGGATTGGCGAAGGGCTTTTCGCCGGCGTGAATCTGTTTATCATTCAGTGCAGCGAAGTCATTGTGGGACATATAGATTTCGCCCCTGACTTCAATGACATCAGGGGCCGATTTGGGAAGTTTCTTCGGCACATCGGAGATGGTCATTACATTGGCGGTGACGTTTTCGCCTTCCGCCCCATCGCCCCGCGTCGCCGCCTGCACCAGCACGCGGTTTTCATAGCGCAGCGAAATCGAAAGACCATCGATCTTGGGTTCCGCCGTCAACACAAGTGGCGCTTCCGCGCCAAGATTGAGAAAGCGCCGGATACGGCCAAGAAAATCGGTGACATCATCATCGGAAAAACCATTGGAGAGCGACAACATCGGCACCCGGTGTTGCACCTTGCCAAATTTTTCAACCGGCCCCGCGCCCACTCGCTTCGATGGCGAGTCGGCCCGCACCAGATGCGGGAATCGGCGTTCAAGCGCATCGTTGGCGGCGCGCAACGCATCGTAGCCGGCATCGGAAATCGCCGGTTGATCGTGCTGATAATACAGCCGGTCATGTTCGGCAATTTCGTGGGCGAGGCGTTCGAGTTCGGCCTTGGCCTCTTTTTCCGTCATCGCGCGCGCGGACTTAGCCATGGGCGTCAGCCCCTGCCCCGCAACAGTTCATCGGCCTGGGCACGGGCTGCGTCGGTCACTTGCGCGCCAGAGAGCATGCGGGCGATTTCCTCGCGCTGGCTGTGGGCCGAGAGCGCTTGCACCCTGGTCACCATGCGATGGCTCGCCACTTCTTCCATTTTTGAAATCAGCATGTGCTGCGCCGCGCGTGCGGCAACCTGCGGGCTGTGGGTAACGGCCAGAACCTGCAAGCCCTCGGCCATGCGCGAAAGCCTGGCGCCGATGGCATCGGCCACGGCTCCGCCCACGCCGGTATCGATTTCATCGAAAATCAACGTGGGAGCTGAACCCTTGGCGGCGAGGATCACTTTGAGCGCCAGCATGAAGCGGGCAAGCTCGCCGCCCGATGCAACTTTCATTAGCGGCGCCAATGGTGTTCCAGGATTTGCAGCGACCATGAATTCGATGCGGTCAATGCCGGTAGGGCCGGGTTTTCCCGCATCGGTATCGATCTTGGTTTCGAAGCGGGCGCGCTCAAGTTTCAGCGGCGGCAATTCCGCCATCACTGCCTTGTCCAATGCCTTCGCGGCTCTGCGGCGGCGGTCGCTCAACTGTTCGGCCGCCATGTCGAAAGCGGCGCGGGTTTCCTTCCAGTGCTTTTCCAACGCCAGCAGCCGGGCGCCGCCGTCGCTGATTGCCGTCAATTCCGCCTCGAAGCGCCCACGCACATGGGCCAGCGTGTCGACGGTGCATTTGAATTTTCGCGCTGCCGCACGCAGCGAGAACAGACGTTCTTCGGATTTCTCCAGATGCTTGGGATCAAAAATGAACGAGCGCTTGGCCTCGGTAACAGCGCGATCCGCCTCGGCGATTTCGGCCAGCACCCGGTCAA
>JAHFPK010000437.1 GCA_023266715.1 Hyphomicrobiales bacterium
TACTGGTTGCAATGGATGAGGCGGCCAAGGCAGGCAAGGGCGCTGTGTCGCTGGACGGCCGCCTGATTGACTATGCCTCTATCCGCCAAGCGGAGGTTTTGGTGCAGAAAGCCGCGCAAATCGCAAACCGGTGATTTTCTGGGATGGTGCCAGCCTTAATCACGTTAAACTTTAATCAAAATCGCGAATTGCGGAACCAAGATTTGGTGATAAGGTGAGTTCCATGAGAAGGGCATAAGCCCTCAAAAGGGGAGACGCATGGCAGCACGTCCTGCGACAAAAATTGACGAACGGCCCAGGGCCGTGGTGGTTGAAGATTTACACAAGCGGTTTGGCGAGCTTGAGGTCCTTAAAGGCGTTTCCCTTGAGGCCCATGAAGGAGACGTTGTTTCAATGATCGGGGCGTCGGGCTCCGGCAAAAGCACTTTTCTGCGCTGCATCAATTTTTTGGAAATGCCGACGAAGGGCCGCATTACCGTCACTGGAGACGAAGTTGCGCTGAAGCCCAACAAGGATGGTAACTTGCATCCCAGCGACAGGCGGCAACTTGAGCGCATTCGCACAAAGTTGGGCATGGTGTTTCAGAGTTTCAATCTTTGGCAGCATTTGACTGTGATGCAAAACGTGACCGAAGCCCCCATTCATGTGCTTGGGGTTTCAAAAGCGGAGGCCATTGAGCGTGCGGGAAAACTGCTGCACAAAGTGGGCCTTTATGAAAAGCGGGACCAATATCCCGCTTTTCTTTCAGGCGGGCAACAGCAGCGGGCAGCCATCGCCAGGGCCCTGGCAATGGAGCCAAAGGTCATGCTGTTTGATGAGCCGACCTCGGCGCTTGATCCGGAATTGGTTGGTGAAGTTTTGAAGGTTATCCGCGACCTTGCCAACGAGGGCCGGACAATGATCCTGGTCACCCACGAGATGAAGTTTGCTCGCGATGTTTCCAGCCATGTCATATATTTGCACAAGGGTATTATTGAGGAGGAAGGACCACCGAAACAGGTGTTCGGCGAGCCAAAAAGCGCGCGCTGCAAACAGTTCGTTTCCGGCATTCATTGAGTGACGGGATGAGAAAATTGAGGGCAAATGAGTGAGGCAGGGGCTGCATTCATTTGTGTTGTCGGGTTGAATAGAAGCAGATCTATCCGCCGTAAGCGGCGGTAATTGATCAAAGGGAGATGAGTATGACGATTTCGCGTAGAATTCTGATGGCTGCGGCAACAGTTGCACTGATGGCTGCAGCGTCCCCTGCCATGGCTGATCTGAAATTTGGTGTAGCCGCCGAACCCTATCCGCCGTTCACGTCGAAAGATGCCTCGGGTGTCTGGGTCGGTTGGGAAGTTGACTTCATGAATGCGGTTTGCGCTGAAATTGGTGAAAAATGCGCAATAGAGGAAGTGGCATGGGATGGCATTATCCCAGCTCTGCAAGCCAAAAAGTTTGATGCGATCATGGCCTCCATGCTGATCACGGAAAAGCGCAAGGCGATCATCAATTTCTCAAACATGTATTATGATTCCGCCGCCGTCATCATTGGGCCAAAGGGTGATGACAAGGACGTTTCGCCAGAGCATCTGTCGGGCAAAAATGTTGGTGTGCAGGTTTCAACTGCGCACGCCCGCTATATGGCAAAATATTATGAGCCAAAGGGTACTGTAATAAAGACCTATGCCACGCAGGATGAAGCGAATGCCGATCTTGCGGCTGGACGCCTTGACTATGTGATGGCCAATGGCACCGCCCTTGACGCGTTTCTGGCAACAGACCAGGGCAGTTGCTGCGAAGTAAAAGGCGCTGTGGAGCGTGATGCGGAAATATATGGGGAAGGTGTCGGCCTGGGTGTCCGCAAGGAAGACACTGCGTTGGTGGAGAAGTTCAATGCTGCGATAAAGACGATGGCCAGTAAGGGCACATTCGATCAAATCTCGGCAAAGTGGAACTTGACGGGTAAGCTGGTTTTGCCAAAACCATAACCATCATCTACGGCGACCATCGTGGGCGCCGGAAATTGTCTGCGGACTAGGCCCATGTGAGTTTAACTCCCAGAGGTTTAGCCGGAAAAACGTAAAACAGAAAATTGGAGGAGAATATTATGAAATATACAAAACGCGCGCTGCTTGGCGCCATTGCCGCCTGCGCAATGTTTACAGCGGCGCCAGCCTATGCCGACCTTAAATTTGGCGTTGCTGCCGAACCCTATGCTCCGTTTACCTCCAAGGA
>JAHFPK010000131.1 GCA_023266715.1 Hyphomicrobiales bacterium
CCATGGATGGAAACATATTCGGCAAATGAGCCCCAGTGGGTGAAACCGGGCTGAAACTGGTTATCGCAGACCTGATGATTGCCGGAGTGGCACTGGGGGCACGCGCCGCAGCCACCTACAAACGGCACGGTTACGCGATCACCCTTTTTCCACAGGGTAACGTCCTTTCCCACCTCTTCAACAATTCCCGCCAGCTCGTGTCCCGGCACATGGGGAAGCCTGATATCCGGATCATGGCCCACCCAGCCATGCCAGTCACTGCGACACACACCGGTTGCCATCACCTTGACGACCACGCCGTGCGGCTCCGGCGTGGGATCGGCAACATTCACTACTCTCGGAGGCGCCAAGAAGGCTTCATAGAGAACTGCTTTCATGTTGGACTTCCTTTGCGAGGTTCACGCGGCGCTGAGATAGCAGAATCGCATGCTTTTCCAAATCCGTGCGGACTTTTCGACGCATCGCCTATAACTCTCATAAAAGCAAAATATTACAACGGCTTATACAGCCTATCCATTTCTTGACACAATTCACCCCCGTAACTATGGTGCGCTCGATTTTAAGGGGTGGAAATCGCTGCTTTTTCGCTGGAAATTTTGAGTGGGATCATGACGGACTCCGACCGGCTCAAGGACTTAGGCAAGAAGCTCGACAAGACCCTGAAAGAGCGGCGCGGTGCATCCGGTCCTGACAGTCAGGAAGGGTCTGCCGCGGGTCTCGCAATTCGAGCGGTCAGCGAACTTCTCGTGGGACTTCTTGTGATGATGGGCCTGGGCTGGGGCGCTGATAAATATCTCGGCACTGCCCCCTGGATCATGCTGGCGTTGATGCCTCTGGGACTTGCTGCGGGTGTCGTGAACGTGATGCGGCTTTCGCACAGCAAGCAGGCGGAAGAACTACTGGGCGGAAAGGGCGAGATGCCCCCATCCGTCAAAGACGACGATGATGAGGATTGAACGTGTCAACAGCTGCTCCTGAACATGGCGAAAAAATTATCGATCCGATCCACCAGTTCGTGATCAATCGCATTATCCCTATCGATATCGGCGGTGTAGATATTTCCTTCACCAATTCGGCGCTGTGGGCGGTCATTGCCGTTGTCTGCGCCTCCCTGCTTTTCATTCTAACGCCGCGCAATTTGATTCCCACCCGTTTGCAGTCGGTTGCCGAAAGCATTTATGAGCTGGTGCATGGTTTTACTCATGATGTGCTGCATGAAAATGCGCGCACCTACTTCCCTTTCGTGCTGACACTGTTCGTGTTTATTCTTTTCGCAAATGTGCTGGGCCTCATTCCCTATTCCTTCACGGTCACGAGCCATTACGTGATCACGCTGGCGCTGGCGCTGGTTGTATTTTTTGGCGCCACCATCATCGGCTTCATTCGCAATGGCTTCGGCTATCTCAAACTCTTCGTGCCATCAGGCGTGCCTGCAGCACTTTTGCCGCTCGTGATTGTGATTGAAATCGTATCCTATTTCATCCGCCCCATGAGCCTGTCCATTCGCTTGTTTGCCAACATGATGGCAGGCCACATGATGCTCAAGGTCATGGCTGGTTTCGTTGTCATGCTTGGCGTGACCGCTGGCTGGCTGCCGCTCGCAGCCATGGTGGGCCTCATGGGCCTTGAACTTCTTGTGGCCGCCCTTCAGGCCTATGTCTTCGCACTTTTAACCTGCTTGTATCTGAACGATGCCATGCATGTTGACCACTAACTAAACCTAATCCATTCGACAGGAGAAAAAAATGGAAGTTGAAGCAGCAAAGATGATCGGTGCAGGAATTGCGGCAGTAGCCCTCGGCGGAGCTGGTGTCGGTATCGGTACAATTTTCGGAAACTATCTTGCCGGCGCCTTGCGCAACCCGGCCGCCGCCGCAGGCCAACGCGGTACATTGTTCCTCGGCTTCGCATTCGCTGAAGCAACGGGCCTCATCGGCTTTGCCGTTGCCATGCTCATTCTGTTCGGTTGATACCGGACAGTTATTGAACTCTGATCGGCGCTGCATGGTGCTGCGCCTTTCTAATTTATTCTAGGGCCTGCCCATGCCGCAGCTTGATATGTCTACCTGGCCGCCACAGCTATTCTGGCTGGCTGTCACGTTTCTTGCGCTCTATTTCGTCATCTCGCGCGTGGCCATCCCACGCACGGGCGGCGTGATAGCGCTGCGCAAATCAACCATTGATGGCGATTTGGCGAAAGCAAAGAACCTCAATGACGAAACAGAAAATGCGGTGCGGTCCTATGAGGCGGCATTGGCTGATGCCAGGGCCAAGGCCCATGCCATTGCTTTGGAAAATCGCAACAAGCTGAATACTGAAATTGAAGCGGAACGGGCCAAGCTCGATGCGGCCCTGGGAGCCAAAATTGCAACCGCTGAGAAGAAGGTCGCGGCATCGCGCGACAAGGCCCTGGAAGATTTGGCTGCCATGGCGGCCGAGATTGCTGGTGAAATCGTTCAGCAATTGACCGGTGCCACGGTGACCAAAGCTGAGGCAACCGCTGCCGTTTCCAAGACCTTGGGCAAATAGGAGTAAGCCATGTTCCGTGAACCTGAAACCTGGGTCGCCGTTGCCTTCGTGCTTTTCGTAGGGCTTGGCATCTATCTCAAAGTGCCCGCCATGCTTGCCAAGATGCTGGACGAGCGGGCTGACAAGATTGGCAAGGAACTGGCGGAAGCCAAAAAGCTCCGCGAAGAAGCCCAGGCGCTTTTGGCCGAGTACCAAAAGAAGCGCGCCGAAGCCGAGAAGGATGCGGCCAATATCGTGGCCCAGGCCAAAATTGAAGCCGAAGCCTATTCGGTTGAAACCCGCAAGAAGCTGGCCGAAACAATTGAGCGCCGCACCAAGCAGGCAGCCCAGAAGATTGCCCAGGCGGAAGCTGCGGCAATCAAGGAAGTTCGCACAACTGCAACCGAAGCTGCCATTGCCGCCGCTTCCAAACTGGTTGGTGAGGCGGTTCAGGGCGCCAAGGGCACCAAACTGATTGATGACTCAATTGCTGCAGTGAAGAGCCGGCTGAACTAACTCAAATTCACGATGAATTTTTAACTCCGGCCTAACCGCCGGAGTTTTTGTTGCCTATTTCCGGTTGAACCGCCTCTCCTGCTAAGCCATAACTTGTGAAGGCAAATCGGGAGAATCACAATGGTTCGTTTGTCCGTCTTCCTGGCACGCGTCATGTGCCTTGCAGTTTTAATGTGGCCGTCATTTGCTCTTGCGGATGACCAGCAACCTTCTGCCGGCGAAATTGCCTGGCAGGCGGCAACCAAGGTCGCAATTACCGGCCCTTCGGACATGCCGCTGGGCGATCAGGCTGTTCTGCATATTCCCACCGCCATGGCCTTTATACCCAAGGCGGAAGCCGCAACCCTGATGAAGGCTTGGGGCAACTCCACCAATGATCAGTTCTATGGCCTTGTCGTGCCCAGAAATAGTGAAGAATACTGGGTCATGACGATCGACCACACGGCCGAAGGCTATGTAAAAGATGACGAGGCAAAAAGCTGGAATGCCGATGAATTGCTCCAGTCGCTCAAGGATGGAACAGAAGAGCAAAACAAGGAACGGGTTAAGATCGGGGTCCCGGCGCTCGACATTGTAGGCTGGATCGAAAAGCCGAACTACGATTCATCTAGCCACCGCCTGGTTTGGTCGATGAAGGCTGTTGATCGCGGGTCTGCGATAGATGCGCCAGCGACCGTCAACTACAATACTTATGCATTGGGTCGGGATGGCTATTTTCAAATTAACCTTCTCACTTCCGACGCCACGATTGAAAAAGAAAAGCCCTATGCGCGGGCCGTGTTGGCGGCACTCGAATACAAGCCGGGAAAGCGCTATGAAGACTTTAATGTTTCGACCGATCATATCGCGGAGTATGGTCTCGCCGCGCTGGTTGGCGGCGTGGTAGCAAAGAAGCTTGGGCTTCTGGCGCTTGCAGGAGTGTTCATCTTGAAATTCGCCAAGATTATTCTTGTCAGCCTCGCCGTAGTTGGCGGCGGCGTGGTCAAGTTTTTTCGTGGAAAGCGCAGCGATAACGGATGAAACTACTATTCCTTCTTTTTTCAGGCGCAAAGCTCGGCAAAGTCGCGATCTCGATTGGCAGCATGCTGTTTACCATATGGGTCTATGCCGCAATATATGGTTTGCCCTTCGCGGCAGGCTTTGTAGCGATGATCCTCATTCACGAGATGGGCCACTACGTTGCTGCCAAGCAGCGCGGGCTTGATGTGGGCCTGCCGGCATTTATTCCCTTCATGGGCGCGTGGATCAATCTCCGGGAACAGCCCCATGATTCGGAAACTGAGGCCTATGTTGCCTACGCCGGGCCTTTCGTAGGTACGCTTGCGGCATTTGCCGCATATTTCTGGGGACGGCAAACCGGCAGCGATCTTTGGATGGCCATCGCCTATTCCGGCTTCATGATCAATCTGTTCAATCTGATTCCTGTCTCGCCGCTTGACGGCGGGCGCATCACTCAGGTGCTTTCACCGCGCATCTGGTTCCTTGGGGCACCCATGATCGTAGCGCTGTTTTTTTACATCCCAAGCCCAATGCTTATCCTGATCGGATTAATGGCAATCCCGAGTCTTATGGCGGCATGGCGCTACGATCCAAATTCGCCTGAAGCTATTGCCTATCGTTCGATTTCGTCGGCGACGCGATTTGAGTATGCGGTTCTTTATCTCGGCCTTGCCGCCGTTCTCGCCCTCATGACACACAATGTTCATGAGGGGCTGGCACACAGTTAGTTACTCCGCCGCTTCCATGTAATTGGCCATGGGCGGGCAGGTGCAGACGAGATTGCGGTCGCCATAGACGTTGTCGACGCGCGCCACAGGCGGCCAATATTTGTCGTTGGCGTAACCTTTCAGGGGGAAGAAAGCCTTCTCCTTTGAATAGGGGTGCTTCCAGTCACCGAGCAGAAGCCTGTGGGTATGGGGGGCGTTTTTCAGCACATTGTCGAGCTTGTCGGCTTTGCCCTCCTCAACCTCGGCGATTTCCTTTCTGATTTCGATCATGGCATCGCAGAAGCGGTCAAGCTCGCGCTTGCATTCAGATTCGGTGGGCTCGATCATCAGGGTATCCACCACGGGGAAGGACATAGTGGGGGCATGGAAG
Source organism: Hyphomicrobiales bacterium (assembly GCA_023266715.1). GTDB lineage: Bacteria > Pseudomonadota > Alphaproteobacteria > Rhizobiales > Aestuariivirgaceae > Aestuariivirga. The sequence continues at coordinate 5,122 of JAHFPK010000131.1, forward strand.
CCATAGTCCACCAGGCGCTTGGCCACATCCTCCACGCTGAGGCCGGTACGCTCCTTCAGCCAGCGCAGATCAATGATGCATTCGTGGGCGACGAAGCCACCGGGGCCCGTGTAGAGCACGGGGAAATGGGAGTTGAGGCGCTTCGCCATGTAGTTCGCATTCAGGATGGCCACGATGGTGGCCTTGCGCAGGCCCTCCCCGCCCATCATGGCGATATAGGTCCAGGAGATCGGCAGGATCGAGGCGGAGCCCCAAGGGGCGGCTGAGACAGCACCTTGGGATTGATCCCGCCCTGCGGCAGGGTTCACGCCATCTACCACACTGTGGCCCGGGAGGAAGGGTGCCAAATGAGTCTTCACACCAATGGGGCCCATGCCCGGCCCACCACCACCATGGGGGATGCAGAAGGTTTTATGCAGGTTCATATGACAGACATCAGCGCCGAGCTCTGCCGGGCGCACCACGCCGACTTGCGCATTGAGATTGGCGCCATCCAAATAGACCTGGCCACCATTGGCATGGACGACCCCACAGATGTCCTTGATGGCCGTTTCAAACACACCATGGGTTGAGGGATAGGTGATCATGAGGGCTGCAAGACTGTCTTTATGCGCTTCAGCCTTGGCCTTGAGATCCGCCGCATCGACGTTGCCCCGCTCATCGCAAGCAACGACAACAACTTTCATACCAGCCATCACGGAAGAAGCGGGATTTGTTCCGTGCGCGGAGATGGGAATGAGACAGATGTCGCGGCGACTTTCCCCGCGCGAAGCATGATAGCCGCGAATGGCGAGCAAGCCTGCATACTCGCCCTGGCTGCCGGCATTGGGCTGCAACGATACCGCATCAAAGCCGGTGATCTCCGCAAGCATGGCTTCCAGTTCTTCAAAGAGTTGCTGATAGCCCTGGGTCTGCTCAAGGGGTGCGAAGGGATGGAGCAGCGAAAAATTCCGCCAGGTCACGGGAATCATTTCAGAAGTTGCGTTGAGTTTCATGGTGCAGGAACCCAGCGCAATCATCGCTTGATCCAATGCTACATCTTTTGCCTGCAAGTGCCTGAGATACCTCAACATTTCGGTTTCAGAATGATACATTTCAAAGACCGGATGAGTGAGATAACTTGAGGTGCGTTGCAAGGATTTTGGAATGGTTTCCTTTACGGTTTTATCGACGGCATCCATATTGAAGTGTTCGAGCGCATCGGTTTTGAACACGGTGAGTAGACGCGTCAGTTCCTCACGCCGCGTTGACTGGTCAAAGCTGATGCCGAGATGATCGGCATCGACATAGCGCAGATTGATGCGCTTTTCCTTGGCACGCGCAAACAACGCGTAGGCGCGACCAGGCGCGTGAACCGTCACCGTATCGAAGAAGGATTTGGTGATGACTTCATAACCGAACGAAGTGACGGCGTGCGAGAAAATTTCCGCAAAGCGGTGAGTGCGCGCGGCGGTTTTGCGAATGCCTTCGGGACCGTTGTAAACGGCAAACATGGAGGCGATGATCGCAAGCAAAACCTGCGCTGTGCAAATATTGCTGGTGGCCTTTTCACGCCTGATGTGCTGCTCGCGCGTCTGCATGGCCATGCGGAGCGCGCGGTGGCCCTCCGCGTCGATCGAAACACCAATGATGCGGCCCGGCATGGCGCGCTTATATTCATCGCGTGTGGCAAAGAAGGCCGCGTGCGGTCCGCCATAGCCCATGGGAACACCAAAGCGCTGGGCGGAGCCTACGGCGATATCCGCGCCCAATTCGCCGGGCGGGGTGAGCAGTGCAAGCGCCAATAGATCCGTTGCCATGATGGCAAGTGCTCCCGCACCATGGAGCTTGTCGATAAGCGCGCGGTAATCACGCACTTCGCCGGATGAGCCGGGGTAAGACAGAAGAGCCGCAAACACCGACTCCGGTTTCAAATCCTTGGCGGGATCACCAATAACGATGTCATAGCCAAAGGCCCGCGCGCGGGTTTGGATGACGCCGATGGTTTGCGGATGGGTATCGCGATCAACGAAGAACGTATTGGCAGAAGTTTTGACGAGACGCTTGGCCATTGCCATGGCCTCGGCGGCCGCAGTTGCTTCATCAAGAAGGGAAGCATTGGCCAGTTCCAGGCCCGTGAGGTCGACGATCACCTGTTGGAAATTGAGAAGGGCCTCGAGGCGGCCCTGGCTCACTTCGGCTTGGTAGGGCGTATAGGCCGTGTACCAGCCGGGGTTTTCCAACACATTGCGCAGGATGACCTTGGGCGTAACCGTACCATAGTATCCCATGCCGATCATGGAGGTGAACACTTCATTGCGGTCAGCCATATTGCGCAAGTACGACAGTGTCGTGCGTTCTGCCCTGGCCTTTGGCAGATCAAGCGGCTTCGCGATGCGGATTTTTTCTGGGACAACTTTGGCGATGAAGTCTTCAAGGGACTTGGCGCCCATGTCACTCAGCATTGCCGCGGTTTCGGCATCACTCGGGCCGATATGGCGGCGGATAAAATTGGCACCGGGTTCAAGT
>JAHFPK010000132.1 GCA_023266715.1 Hyphomicrobiales bacterium
CCGTCGTGCTTCTGGAAAAAGGCGTCATCGCAGGCGAACAGTCGTCACGAAACTGGGGCTGGTGCCAGCAGATGGGGCGCGACTCGCATGAAATTCCCCTTGTCCTGGAATCACTGAAACTGTGGAGCGGGATGAACGCGCGCGTGGGCGCGGAAACCGGTTTCCATCAGAGTGGAATCGTCTATCTCGCCGAGACCGAGGAGGAACTCGCGGCGAAAGAAAAATGGTATGCGGAAAATGTGAAGGCCTTTGGACTGGACACGCGGCTGGTCTCGGGAGCTGAAGCAGAGCGCTTGCAGCCGGGTTCAACCCGGACATGGAAGGGTGCGCTCTACACCTCCGCCGATGGGCGCGCCGAACCCTTCATCGCGGTTCCAGCCATGGCACGGCAGGCCCAAAAACTTGGTGTCAAAATTTTCCAGAATTGCGCGGTGCGTGGACTTGAAACAGCAACTGGCAAAGTTTCGTCGGTTGTCACAGAACGTGGAACCATCGCGTGCGAACAGGTTGTGCTGGCGGGCGGGGCCTGGTCGCGGCGCTTCCTGCATAATCTCGGCATTGCATTTCCCCAGCTGACGGTGGTGAATTCCGTGATGCGAACCGCTGCCCTTGATGCCGGCATGGAAAAGTCCTGCTCGGGCGGAAAATTTGCCTTTCGCAAGCGCCGGGATGGCGGTTACACCATATCCCACAGGCATTTGTCGGTGGCCGATGTCGTGCCTGATAGCTTCCGCCTGTTTTTCAAATTCCTGCCTGTCCTGAAACTGAATTGGGGTGGCTTGCGTCTTCGGCTTGGTAAACGCTTTATTGACGAAGCACGGCTGAAACGGCGCTGGAGGCTTGACCAGCGCTCACCTTTTGAAGAGGTCCGAATTCTCGATCCGGAACCGGTTCATTCCGTTCTTGATGAAGCGGCGGCGAGCTTAAGGGATTATTATCCACGCTTTCAATCTATGGAGATAGTTGAGCGCTGGGCCGGTGCCATTGATGCAACACCCGATGTGGTGCCGGTCATTTCGCCCCTGCCAAGAATTGACGGGCTCCATCTCGCATCCGGTTTTTCGGGCCATGGTTTTGGCCTGGGTCCCGGAGCGGGCAAGCTCATGGCGCAAATGATTGTCGGTGAGCAGCCTTGTGTTGATCCGGCGCCATTTCGCTATGGGAGATTTTTCGATGGCAGCAGGCCGAGGCCCACCACCGGCGTTTGACTAGGCGGCTATCTGTTGCGATTGGGCAAGGGCGCGGCCAACGGTTTCGAGGAGGTCTTCGGGCGCCACGGGTTTGCGGATGAAATCAAAGAGCTTCAAATTGATAGCGCGCAGGCGGGTGGAGCTTTCAACATCAGCGGAGACCATGACGTAGACCGACTTGCAGCCCAGGGCCTGCATGGTTTCGACCACATCAAGTCCGTTTTTAACGCTGCCAAGGCGGAAATCGAAAAGGCCCACGGAGAAGGTTTGGCCGATGGCGAATTCCAGCGCTGACTCCGGGTCGGCGAAAGCTTTTACCTTGTACCCGATATCAGCGAGCAGTTCCGCTGTGGTGGTCAGCAGGTCGAGATCATCATCCAAAATCAGGATGTCGACGTGCTTGTCTTTGCCAGTCATGTTGTCAGCCTTGCCAAAATCATACGTTTGTAAGCCTTTGATTATGGCCGAGAAGATTTACAAATTGCTAAAGGGATTAACTACTATATGGTAAATTGGTTTCGAGCCCAGGCACTCAACTATGGATTGACCTTCCAGCAACCGCCATGGCGGCCTCTTTCACCGCTTCCGATAGCGTTGGGTGGGCGTGGCAGGTGCGGGCCAGATCCTCGGCGGAACCGCCAAATTCCATCAAAACTGCGATTTCGTGGATCAGTTCACCCGCCAGGGGGCCAATAATATGGGCTCCCAGTAGCTTGTCGGTACGGGCGTCGGCGAGGATTTTGACAAAGCCATCGGTGGTCTGGTTGGCCTTGGCCCGGCCATTGGCGAGAAAAAGGAATTTGCCAGCCTTATAGCCGGTGCCCGACGCTTTGAGCTCTTCTTCAGTTTTGCCAACGGCAGCGATTTCCGGAGAGGTGTAAACCACACCGGGGATCACGTCATAATTCACATGGCCCGCCTGACCTGCCAGCAATTCGGCAAGGGCAACGCCTTCGTCTTCGGCCTTGTGGGCCAGCATGGGGCCCCGGATCACATCGCCGATGGCATAAACGCCCTTGAGGCTGGTTTCAAAATGATCATTCACTTCGATGCGGCCCTTGGCATCGCGCTTGATGCCGGCTTTCTCGCAGCCCAATCCTTCGGTGAACGGTGCGCGGCCAACGGCCACCAGCACCGTATCCGCATCAATTGATTCGGCAGCGCCTCCCGTATTGGGTTCCACCTGCAAGGTGACACCTGTCTTTGTCTTTGCCGCACTGGTGACCTTGCTGGACAGTTTGAAGGTGAAGCCCTGTTTTTGCAAAAGGCGCTGGAAATTTTTTGCCACCTCCAGATCCATGCCGGGCAGGATACGGTCGAGATATTCTATCACGGTGATTTTTGAACCGAGCCGTGCATAGACCGAGCCGAGCTCAAGGCCAATGACACCGGCCCCAATGATAGCGAGATGAGCGGGAACTTTCGCAAGCTCCAAAGCGCCAGTCGAAGAGACGATTTGCTTTTCGTCAATCTCGACGCCCTTGAGCTGGGCAACATCGGAGCCGGTGGCGATCACGATATTTTTTGTCTCAACGATTTGGCCTGAAACGTCAACTTTGCCGGTTCCAAGAATTTTCCCGATCCCGCGAATGACCGTCACTTTGTTTTTTTTCATCAGAAAATCAACGCCCTTGGTGTTGCCGTCAATGGCTTCCTGCTTGAAACCCATCATCTTCAGCAAGTCAAAGGTGGGTGAAACAGTGATGCCCATTTTGGCAAAGGAGTGCCCCGCTTCCGCAAACAGTTCAGACGCGTGAAGCAGGGCCTTGGAGGGAATGCAGCCCACGTTCAGGCAGGTACCGCCATGGGTGGCACGCTTTTCGATGACAGCTACTTTCATGCCGAGCTGGGCGGCGCGAATGGCGCAGACATAACCGCCGGGTCCGGTGCCGATTACTGTGAGATCGAATGTGTCAGCCATTGCAGTTTCCCCTACCAATCCTCAAATTTTCAAACGCTGCGGCCACCCGAAACACTCAGGCAGGCACCTGTTACATATGATGCCTTACCGGATGCCAGCCAAATAATTGTTTCCGCCACTTCCTGGGCCGTGCCTTCGCGCTGCATGGGAATTTGTCCGCGTAATTGTGCCGCTCGTTCCGGCTCGCCACCAGATGCATGAATTTCCGTATCGATAATTCCGGCCCGTATTGCATTCACACGAATTCCTTCCCTCGCCACTTCGCGGGCGAGGCCAATCGTGAATGTGTCGATGGCGCCCTTGCTTGCCGCATAATCCACGTATTGGCCGGGTGCGCCAAGGGTAGCTGCCGCTGAAGACATATTGACGATTGCACCGCCTGATCCCCCGTGGCGCGTTGACATGCGTTTTACCGCTTCGCGGGCGCACAGGAAGGAGCCCATGATGTTGATCGTGAACATGCGCGCCAATCTCTCGGCTGACATTTCGTCAACCCTGGCCTTAACATCCACAACGCCCGCATTGTTGACCAGGGTTTTCAGAGTCCCAAGCCGGTCGGCGGCGTTAAACAGCTGCACGATGCTGTCCTCATTGGCCACGTCGCCCTGCACGGCAGCGGCCCTGCCGCCATCGTGCATGATTTGGGCAGCGATTTTTTCGGCAGCGGGTTTGTTGGACACATAATTCACGACAACAAGGTAGCCTGCTTTTGCCAGCAACAGGCTCGTTGCAGCGCCGATGCCGCGGCTTCCGCCAGTTACGATGGCGACTTCTCGCCCATTGGCCATGGAGACCGGTCCTTACAAATCCAGCAGGGCGCGTTGCGGGTCTTCGAGGCTTTCCTTGACCCGCACCAGGAACGTGACGGCTTCCTTGCCATCGACAATGCGGTGGTCATAGGAGAGCGCCAGATACATCATGGGGCGGATCACCACCTGGCCGTCTATCGCCACGGGGCGTTCCTGAATCTTGTGCATGCCGAGAATGCCGGATTGCGGAGCATTGAGGATTGGCGTGGACATCAGCGAACCATAGACGCCGCCATTGGAAATTGTGAAGGTGCCGCCCTGCATGTCGGCGATTTGCAACTGGCCGTCGCGGGCCTTCTTGCCATATTCGGCAATGGTCTTTTCGATTGCCGCAAATGACATCCGGTCCACATCGCGCACCACGGGGACCACAAGGCCCTTCTCGGTGCCCACCGCCACGCCGAGGTGATAGTAATTCTTGTAAACCAGATCCTCGCCGTCAATTTCGGCGTTGACGGCTGGCACGTCTTTCAGGGCCTGGATCACGGCCTTGGCAAAGAAGCTCATGAAGCCGAGCTTTACGCCGTGTTTCTTTTCAAACATCTCCTTGAACTCATTGCGGAGCGCCATCACGGCGCTCATATCCACCTCATTGAAGGTGGTGAGCATGGCGGCGGTGTTCTGGGCTTCCTTCAGCCGCCTTGCGATGGTGAGGCGCAGCCTCGACATTTTCACGCGCTCTTCACCGCCCGCAGGGGCAGGAGCCGCGGCTGGCATGGAAACGGGTTTGGCAACGGGTCTGGACAATTGTTCGATGACATCGCCCTTGGTCAGGCGCCCATTCTTGCCAGTGGCAGGAATGCTTGCAGGTTCAAGCTTGTTTTCGGTCACGATCTTGCGTACCGCTGGTGAAAGTGGCGCTTCCACTTTCACAGGTTCTGCAACCTTCGCTGCAACAGGGGCCGCTGCCGCAGGCTTTGCCGCTGTTCCTGCGGCACCTTCCTCGATTGCACCAAGCAAAGCGCCGACCTTCACGGTGCTGCCCGATGCGGCCGAGATCGATGACAGCTTGCCCGAGGCAGGCGCCGGCACTTCCACGGTCACCTTGTCGGTTTCGAGCTCCACCATGGGTTCATCGGCCTTCACCGCATCGCCGACATTCTTGAACCACTTTGCAATTGTCGCTTCGGTGACGGATTCACCGAGGGCTGGTACGCGAATTTCTTTGTTCATTCTTCTTTTCCTTCAAATCCGTTCAGCCCAAGGCGACTTCAAGGAACTCTTTCAGCTCCTTCAAGTGCCTGCTCATCAATCCGGTAGCCGTGGATGCCGAGGCATGGCGTCCGGCATAACTGACTGTTGTGTTCTTTGCCTTCAGATAATCCAACACCCGCTCAATATTGGGCTGGGCATAGGTCCAGGCCCCCATGTTCATCGGCTCTTCCTGACACCAGACAAACTCCGCGTTCTTGAATCTGGCGAGTTCCTGGATCAGGGCCTTGTGGGGCCAGGGATAAAGCTGCTCGACGCGCAACAGATAAATATCGGTGAGCCCGCGCTTCTCGCGCTCCTCATAGAGATCATAATAAACCTTGCCGGAACACATGACGACGCGGTGAATCTTGTCATCAGCCACAAGCTTGATCGGCTGATCCTTGAGAGTCTCGGCATCATCCCAGAGAATGCGGTGGAAGGAGGTGCCTTCGGCGAATTCTTCCAGCTTTGATGTGGCGCGCTTATTCCTGAGCAACGACTTCGGCGTCATCATGATCAGCGGTTTGCGGATGTCGCGCTTCAACTGGCGGCGCAGAACGTGGAAATAATTTGCCGGCGTGGTGCAGTTGGCAATCTGCATGTTGTCTTCGGCGCACATCTGCAGGAAGCGTTCAAGCCGCGCCGATGAATGCTCCGGTCCCTGGCCTTCATAGCCATGGGGCAGGAGCACCACGAGGCCCGACATGCGCAGCCATTTGCGCTCGCCGGAGGAAATGAACTGGTCGAAGACCACCTGCGCGCCATTGGCGAAGTCGCCGAACTGCGCTTCCCAGAGGGTGAGCGTGTTGGGCTCCGCCAGCGAATAGCCGTATTCAAAGCCGAGCACGGCTTCTTCCGAGAGCATGGAATTGATGACTTCAATCTTGACCGGTTGGTCCTTTACCATGTGGTTCAGCGGCGTGTAGAGCTTGCCGGTTTGCTGATCGACCAACACGGCGTGGCGTTGCGAGAAGGTGCCGCGCTGCACGTCCTGGCCGGACAGCCTGATCTTGAAGCCATCATTGAGCAGGGTGGCAAAGGCCAGGTTTTCGCCCATGGACCAGTCGAGGCCTGCGCCGTCTTCAATCATCTTGTGGCGGGCATCGAGCACGCGCTGCATGGTTTTATGAACCGCGAAGGTCTTCGGCGCCCTGGTGATTTTGAGACCGATGTCCTTGAGCGTCTTGAGTTCAACGCCGGTGAGGCCCTTGCGCGGATCGTCGAGGTCCTTGGCTGATTTCATGCCGGACCAGCGGCCATCGAGCCAGTCGGCCTTGTTGGCCTTGTAGCTTTCGGAAGCGGCAAAATCCTCATCAAGGCTCTTGCGGTAGTCGGCCTTCATGGCGTCAAATTCTTCCGCGGTGATGACACCTTCAGCAATGAGCCGCTTGGAATAGACGTTCACGATTGTCTCGTGGGCGGCGATCGCCTTGTACATCAGGGGCTGGGTGAAAAAGGGTTCGTCCGTTTCATTATGGCCGAAGCGGCGATAACAGAACATGTCGACGACCACGGGCTTCTTGAATTTCTGGCGGAATTCGATGGCAATCTTGGCGGCAAACACCACGGATTCCGGATCGTCGCCATTGGCATGGAAGATCGGCGCTTCAATCATCTTGGCCACATCGGATGGATAGGGCGAAGAGCGGGCGAAGTGCGGGCTGGTGGTGAAGCCGATCTGATTGTTGACGATGAAATGAATGGAGCCACCGGACTTGTGGCCGCGAAGGCCTGACAATCCGAAACATTCAGCAACAACACCCTGGCCAGCGAAGGCCGCATCGCCATGAATGAGCAGTGGCAAAACACTCTTGCGTTCTTTGTCGCCACGCTGGTCCTGCTTGGCGCGGGCCTTGCCCAGCACAACGGGATCAACAATTTCCAGATGCGAGGGATTGGCGGTAAGTGAAAGATGAACCGTGTTGTTGTCAAACATGCGGTCAGACGAAGAACCCAAATGATATTTCACATCGCCTGATCCTTCGACTTCATCAGGGGTTGAAGAGCCGCCCTTGAATTCATGGAAAATGGCGGAGAAGGGTTTCTCCATCACATTGGCCAGCACATTCAGGCGGCCGCGATGTGCCATGCCAAGAACGATTTCCTTTATGCCCAATTGGCCGCCGCGCTTGATGATCTGCTCAAGAGCCGGAATCATGCTTTCGCCGCCATCAAGGCCGAAGCGCTTGGTACCGGTGTATTTTACGTTGAGAAAATTCTCAAAGCCCTCGCCCTCGATGAGCTTTCGCAGGATGGATTTCTTACCCTCCGGCGTGAAGGAAATTTCCTTGTCAGCGCCTTCAATGCGCTGTTGCAGCCAGGCCTTTTGCACGGGATCCGAGATGTGCATGAATTCCACACCAAGCGTGTGGCAATAGGTGCGTTTCAGAATGTCGATGATCTGGCGGATGGTCGCCTGCTCCAACCCTAAAACCTTGTCGAGGAAAATGGGGCGGTCGAGGTCGGCTTCGCTGAAGCCATAGGAAGCGGGGTCAAGCTCCGGCTGGGCGGG
>JAHFPK010000133.1 GCA_023266715.1 Hyphomicrobiales bacterium
CCCAGCTTGCGTGGCCCGCTCTCAATCTTGATCTGCCGTGGACGACATTCGGTCACTTGCGCCCGCTGCATACATCGGCGGTCGTTTTCGCCTTCGGCGGAAACGCTCTGCTGGCAACCAGTTTTTTTGTCGTGCAACGCACCTGCCGCACACGACTTGCTTTCGGCAATCTCGCCTGGTTCGTGTTTTGGGGTTACCAGATATTTATCGTATTTGCCGCCACAGGTTATATTCTCGGTATTACTGAGTCGCGCGAATATGCGGAACCGGAATGGTATGTCGATCTTTGGCTGACCATCGTCTGGGTCGCCTATTTCATGGTGTTTTTTGGCACCCTGCTGAAGCGCAAAGAGCCCCATATCTACGTTGCAAACTGGTTCTATCTTTCATTCATCGTCACGATAGCCATGTTGCATATCATCAACAACCTATCGGTGCCGGTGTCATTTCTCGGCTCCAAGAGCTATTCCCTGTTTTCGGGCGTTCAGGATGCGCTGGTCCAATGGTGGTACGGTCATAATGCCGTTGGCTTCTTCCTTACGGCGGGCTTTCTCGGCATGATGTATTATTTCGTGCCAAAGCGGGCAGGGCGTCCTGTCTATTCTTACCGTCTGTCAATTGTCCATTTTTGGTCAATCATCTTCCTCTATATCTGGGCTGGTCCGCATCATTTGCACTACACGGCACTTCCCGATTGGGCGCAAACGCTCGGCATGGTGTTTTCGGTCATGCTGTGGATGCCGTCCTGGGGTGGCATGATCAACGGGCTCATGACGCTCTCTGGCGCCTGGGACAAGCTGCGCACGGATCCCGTGCTGCGCATGATGGTGGTGTCTGTCGCCTTCTACGGCATGTCAACCTTTGAAGGACCGGTCATGTCTATCAAGTCAGTGAACTCGCTCAGTCATTATACAGACTGGACCATCGGCCACGTGCATTCCGGAGCGCTTGGCTGGGTAGGTATGATCAGCATGGCCGCAGCGTATGATCTCGTGCCGAAACTTTGGAAAAAACCTGGCCTCTTCAGCGACCGGCTGGTGAGCTGGCATTTCTGGCTCGCAACCCTTGGCATCGTGCTTTACGCATCATCCATGTGGGTGTCCGGAATCATGCAGGGCCTGATGTGGCGCGAGTACGACGATCAAGGATTCCTTGTTTACTCGTTCGTCGAGTCGGTTGCTGCCATGCACCCCTACTATGTTATCCGTATGCTGGGTGGCCTGCTCTTCCTCCTTGGCGCGTTGATCATGGTTTATAATCTCGTTCGCACCGTGCGCGGCGGCCAGCGTTCCGAAAATGCCGCTGACGTGCCAGTCCTTGCGGTGTGATCATGGAAAAAGCTTCAATGTTTAATCACGCAACTGTCGAACGTAATGCTACAGTCCTCCTGATTCTTGGTTTCCTCACCGTTGCCGTCGGCGGTATTGTTGAAATCGTGCCGCTGTTTTACTTGCAGAATACGATCGAAAAAGTGGAGGGCATGCGGCCCTATACGCCGTTGGAGCTCGTGGGTCGTAACATCTATATTCGTGAAGGCTGCTATGTCTGCCACAGCCAGATGATCCGTCCATTCCGCGATGAAACTGAGCGTTATGGGCACTACAGTCTTGCCGCCGAATCGATGTTTGACCATCCCTTTCAGTGGGGTTCGAAGCGAACGGGCCCTGACCTTGCCCGCGTCGGCAACAAATATTCCGATGACTGGCATCGCGAGCATCTGGCCGACCCACGCTCGGTTGTGCCGGAGTCCATCATGCCAGGTTATCCATTCCTGATGCAGGCGGAACTCGACACGAAGTACATTGGTGATCACCTGCGGGCCAACCAGATTGTAGGCGTGCCATATACGGACGAAATGATCGCAACAGCACAAGCTGATATGACAGCGCAGGCTAGCGATACGGGCGAGGGCGCCGACGATCTCGTCAAGCGTTATCCCAAGGCCCAAGTGCGGGACTTCGATGGCCAACCCGGCAAGCTCACGGAGATGGATGCGCTTGTCGCCTACCTCCAGATGTTGGGCACGCTTGTTGATTTCTCCACATTCAAAGCAGAAACAGAATCCAGGTGACGAGATGAGTACTTATGAAACTATGCGTCACTTCGCCGACAGCTGGGGGCTCCTGGTCCTCGCACTTATCTTCCTGTTTGTAATCGCGTTCGTTTTCCGTTCAGGATCACAATCACAATACGACCACGCCGCCCGCATTCCACTTGACGATGACACCAAGGTTTGATCCAACATGGCACTGCGCAAAAAAGACGAAATTTCGGGCACTGAAACCACTGGCCACGAATGGGATGGTATCACAGAGCTTGATACACCCATGCCTCGTTGGTGGCTATGGACCTACTATGCGTGCATAGCTTTTGCATTGGGCTATGTGATCGCCTATCCCGCGTGGCCGCTGGTCCGCGGAGCAACGCCCGGTTTGCTGGGTTACTCCAGCCGTGTGGAATTGCTGAAGGAGGTAGATACCGCGCACGCCGCCCAGTCGGCCCAACTCGATAAGGTGAAAGCACTTTCGCTCGAAGATATCCGAAAGGACGCTGATCTTTTGCAATTTGCCGTAGCTGGTGGCCGGGCAGCGTTTCGCATCAACTGCAGCCAATGCCACGGTTCGGGTGCGGCAGGTGGCAAGGGTTATCCGAACCTCAATGACGACGACTGGTTGTGGGGCGGCACATTGGACCAAATCCATACGACAGTTCAGCACGGCGTCCGCTACATTGCCGATCCGGAGACGCGACAATCCCCGATGCCGGCCTTTGGTGCAGACGCCATCCTGAACCCGGAACAAATAGACGATGTGGCCGACTATGTTTTGAAACTTTCCGGTCAGGCCTCTGACCCTGACGCACCGCTGCGTGGTGCTACTGTCTATGCAGAAAACTGCGCGGCCTGCCACGGTGATGCCGGTGAGGGCAAGCAGGAGTTCGGTGGGCCGCGCCTGACCGATGCGATAACGCTTTATGTGTCGGACAAGGCTAGCATTGTTGCCCAAATCAACAAACCGCGGCAGGGTGTGATGCCTGCATGGAGTTCGCGTCTTGACGAGGCGACGATCAAACAGCTCGCCGTCTACGTTCATTCGCTTGGCGGCGGTGAAATGCCAGTGCCCTGAAATGATCGGGATCATCAACACAGTTGAGACGATCGACGCCGTTCCGCACAATAGCGCGGCGCGGCGTTCGCTCTATGCGGCACGTGTGAAAATCCACCCCAAGCGGGGCGCCGGCTACTTCCGCAATCTGAAATGGCTGGTCATGGCCGTGACCCTTGGCATCTATTACATTACACCATGGTTGCGCTGGGACCGCGGTGCCTACGCTCCCGATCAAGCGGTGCTTGTTGATCTGGCCCATCGACGTTTCTATTTCTTCTTTATCGAGATATGGCCGCAGGAATTTTACTATGTGGCAGGCCTCCTCATCATGGCTGGCATTGGACTCTTTCTTGTGACCTCGACCGTGGGGCGAGCATGGTGCGGATATACCTGCCCGCAAACAGTTTGGACTGATCTTTTCCTTGTTGTCGAACGCTGGGTTGAAGGCGACCGAAATGCCCGTATCAAGCTTGATGCAGCACCTTGGAGCCTCCGCAAGCTCTGGAAGCGAATCGTCAAGAATATACTTTGGCTATTTATTGCCGTCGGCACTGGCGGCGCGTGGATATTCTATTTCGCTGATGCGCCCACGCTTGCCCATCAATTTTTCACCTTCCAGGCGCCGGTTGTGGCTTACGCGACCGTCGCCCTGTTGACGGCCACAACTTTCGTTTTTGCGGGTTACCTGCGTGAACAGGTTTGCACTTACATGTGTCCGTGGCCGCGCATACAGGCGGCAATGCTCGATGAAGATTCGCTTGTCGTCACCTATAATGACTGGCGTGGAGAACCGCGCTCGCGCCATCAAAAAAAAGCTGAGGTGGCGGGCGAGAAGGTGGGTGATTGCGTGGACTGCAATGCCTGCGTAGCGGTTTGTCCTGCCGGCATTGATATCCGCGATGGGCAGCAGCTGGAATGCATCACCTGTGCCCTATGCATAGATGCCTGCGGCAGTGTGATGGAAAAAGTGGGAAAGCCCAGAGGTCTGATCTCTTATTCCACATTGAGGACGTATGACGCCCATAAGGCTGGCCGCCCGGCTGTCATCGGGTGGCGGTCGTTCCTGCGTCCGAGGACGTTTATCTATTCGGTCGCATGGCTTGCCATTGGCCTTGTCATGCTCTTTGCGCTCTTGCAGCGCGATCGGCTTGATATCACCGTTCTGAATGACCGTAATCCTCTATTCGTTCAGCTCTCTGATGGCAGCATCCGCAATGGCTTCACAATCAAGATTCTGAATATGGAGCAGCAGCCCCGCAGCTTCATCTTGAGCCTTGATGGAATGCCCGGTGCACTAATGACAATGACTGGCGTTGATAAGGAACCCGCGCGTGATCTCAACATTGATGTTGAGGCCGATAAGCTGCGGGCCGTGAAGGTTTATGTCACTGTTGCCCCGCAATCAATCAGCAGCGAGCAAACGCCTTTCACGTTCAAGGTCGCGGAGAAAAGTACAGGGGATGGGCAAGAAACGCGAAACCACCCTACCATCTTCCATTCCCCGGCAAAGGAAAAAACGCCATGACACGCACGTTCACCGGTTGGCATATGGCCACCATTACGATTTCATTCTTTGCCATCATCATTGGGGTTAATTTGGTTTTGGCCGTTTTGGCAAACTCAAGCTGGACCGGCCTTGTGGTGGCCAACAGCTACGTCGCCAGCCAAACCTTTAACCGGGATGCCGCAGAGGCCAGGCTGCAGCAAGCGGCCGGTTGGCAGTTGAAACTCACGGTGAAGCGCGATTTCGCACAAATGTCCGTCCTTGATCGTGATAACCAGCCACTGACCGGCCTTGACTTGCGTGCAATCCTGCAACGTCCAACGGACGAGGCGGGAGACCAGAACCTTAAGCTTCAGGATAGGGGAGCGGGCGTCTATCTGGCTCAGGCGCCGATTGGCCGGGGTGTCTGGATTGCCGATATTACGGTGGAAGGTTCCGATCGCAAACCGGTGCGTTTCGTGCAGCGTATTTTTGTGGAGTAGGGCGCTTGCCATGCTGACCTGTTGTCCCATTGGCCCAGCAATAGACGCCGCCGCCGTGTTTGCAGGCGATCTGGAGCCTTGGGTTACGACGCGCCCCGATGGATACCGCGAGCTCGATCTCATTATACCGGGAATTTGTTTACCCGAGAGCATCCCTGTTATCGAGGAAGCACTTGAAAAGCTTCCCGGCCTCGCCTCGGCCCGCGTAAACTTCACCAGCAAGCGTGTCGTTGCCACATGGAATGAACCCTCTTTCAAACCTGCCGGCATAACGGAGAAATTGAATGATCTTGGTTTCATTTCGCGGCCCTTTGACCCGAGCCACTCGGGGCTCAAGGCCGATGACGCCCAAAGCAGGCTTTTGCTTCGCGCCGTCGCCGTGTCCGGTTTCGCCGCAGCCAATATCATGTTGCTCTCGGTTTCCGTCTGGTCCGGGGCAGAGGGAAGCACCCGCGATCTATTCCATTGGATTTCCGCCGGTATCGCATTGCCCACCGTTGCCTATGCGGGCAGGCCATTTTTCCGAAGCGCCGTTCGGGCGCTGTCCTCGGGCCAGTTTAATATGGATGTTCCGATATCGCTCGCCGTCTGTCTTGCGGCTCTGATGAGCCTCTATGAAACATTCAATCACGGCGAGGTAGCCTATTTCGATGCCTCGGTAACTTTGCTCTTCTTCCTGCTCACCGGTCGTTACCTCGATCATCTCATGCGGGCCCGAGCCCGCTCCGCCGTGTCCCAGCTCCTTTCGCTTGCGGCCTCAAGTGCCCTGATTGAAGAGGCGGACGGAACTCCACACATTCTTGCCGCGACGGCGCTCCAGCCTGAGATGAAAATGCTGGTCGCTGCGGGAGAACGCCTTGCCGCTGATGGCGTGGTTATCTCGGGCGCAAGCGAAATCGACCGGTCATTGCTGACAGGCGAGACCAATCCGGAAGTGGTTGCGAGGGGTGCAACGGTTCACGCTGGCATGTTGAACCTGATTGGCCCCCTGGTGGTCAACGTTACCGCAGCCGGGCAGGATACATTTCTTGCCGAAATCACCCGTCTCATGGCCTCAGCCGAACAGAGCCGCTCGCGCTACGTGCAGATTGCCGACAAGCTGGCCCGCATCTATTCGCCCGCCGTTCACATTCTAGCAGCATTGACGCTAGCGGGCTGGCTCATCTGGACAGGCGGCGATTGGCATAGCTCGCTCATGACCGCAATTGCCGTCCTCATTATCACCTGCCCCTGTGCCTTGGGGCTTGCCGTGCCTGCGGTGCAAACGGTGGCCAGCGGCGTTCTTTTCCGCAATGGTGTCATGATCAAGGATGGCGCCGCGCTGGAAAAACTTAGCGGTGTTGACACTGTGATATTCGACAAGACGGGAACCCTGACACTGGGCCGTCCACGCCTGACCAATAGCTCCGCACTTTCATCATCAGACCTCGCCCTTGCAGCAGGTCTCGCACGGCTAAGCCGTCATCCGCTTTCGCGTGCCGTTTGTGAGGCCGCAAAGTCTCGTGGCGTTACGCCTGCTGCCGTGGAACGCGTCCAGGAATTGCCGGGCAATGGCTTGTCCGGGTGGTTTGGTGGGACGCAGGCACGTCTTGGCTCCAGGCGTTGGTGCGGACTTCAGGAGAATGGCAGTCAAGGCTTGCCAGAGTTTGTGCTGGCTCTGGGGGAGGCGACGCCGGCAATTTTTACCTTTGAAGACGAATTGCGCCCCGATGCCGTTTCAGTAATTGCCAAATTGAAGGCGGAAGGCCTGCGCGTTGAGATTCTCTCAGGCGATCGCAAGGCTGCGGTGAACCGTGCAGCGTCAGCCCTTGGCATTGAGCACTGGCAGGCCGGCGTGACACCGCAGCAGAAGCTCGCCTACGTCCAGTCGCTGAAGGAAACTGGCCGCAAAGTGCTTATGGCTGGAGATGGGCTTAACGATGCGCCCGCCTTGGCTGTGGGGCACACCTCGATGGCGCCGTCATCGGCCACTGATATTGGCCGGACAGCAGCCGATACGATTTTCATGGGTGAAAGCTTGATGCCGCTCCTTGTCGCGCGGGATGTGGCAATTGCCACGCAGCGACTGTCGATCCAGAATTTCGCACTCGCCGTTGGTTACAATTTCTTGGCCGTGCCCATTGCCATGCTGGGCTTTGCCTCACCACTGATTGCCGCAGTCGCGATGTCGACATCGTCAATCATCGTCATCGCAAATTCATTGCGGCTGGGGCTGAGCTTCAGTAAACAAAGGACGGCGGTTGTGACAAAGTGCCAGCCAGACTCGCTTGGCATTTCAATTTTTGAGCGGAGGGCCGCATGACGATCCTTCTTTTTCTGATCCCGGCTGCGCTTGCCCTGGGCGCAATTGGCCTCGCTGCCTTTCTCTGGAGCCTTCGCAACGGCCAGTTCGATGATCTCGATGGCGCAGCCAGCCGGATCCTCGTTGACGATGACCGCCCTAAACGTCCGAACCGAC
>JAHFPK010000438.1 GCA_023266715.1 Hyphomicrobiales bacterium
ATTGCTTGCGGCGCGTCCGGTTCAGTTACTTGACGTTGGCACCAACAACGGTATCCCATTGCTTGGTGATAGCCTCCTTGGCGGCACCCTGTTCATCAAGCGACGGGAAGAGGGCGGCATTATAGGCCTCTGCCGGCGGCAGCTTTGCCAGAACGTCCGCTGGAATCTTGCCGTTCTTGGCGAGATCGCCAAAGCGGATCGGGTGGCAATAGCCTTTCAGCCAGCCAATCTGGCCTTCATCCGAATAGACGTATTCCATCCAGAGCTTGGCGGCGTTTGGATGTGGTGCAAAGGCACTGATCGCTTGCACATAGACGCCTGCAACAACACCGGTTTTTGGCACCACGACGTCAACGCCGGGGTTGCCGGCCAGGGTGTCGCGGGTGGCAAGACCATTATAGTCCCAGCCAATGATGATCGGCGTGGCGCCCTGTGCGAGCGAAGCGGACTTGCCGATGGTGGGCACGAGATTGCCCTTGGCGTTCAGTTCCTTGAAGAACTCAAGACCAGCAGCACCAGCCTCAGCACCCGGGGCTTTGCCGCCGGCAATGCCCGAGGCATGGACGGCGAGAATGGCCTGGTTGGAGGCGCGGGGGTCACCGGCCAGCGCGATCGAATTTTTGTACTCATCCTTCTGCAGGTCGGCCCAGTCGGCCGGCACGTTCTTGATGATGTCCTTGTTCACCTGGAAGGAAAGAACGCCGTAATAATCGCCATACCAGTAGCCTTCGGCATCCTTGGCGCTGTCGGGGATCGTATCCCAAGTGGAAACCTTGTAGGGCTGGGTCAGGCCGTCGGCCTTGGACGACGGGCCGAAGGACAGGCCCACATCGATCACGTCGGGGGCCTGCGGGCCCTTGTTGTCCTTGTTGGCCTTGATCGCCTCGATTTCATCACCGGAACCCGCATCCGGGTTCAATTCATTGACTTTAAGGCCATATTTGGCCTTGAAGCCGTCAATGACGCCACCATAGCCGCACCAGTCATGCGGCAGTGCGATAACGGTCAGTTCGCCTTCCGCCTTGGCCGCCGCGGCGAGATCGCCCATGGCATCGGCAAAAGCCGTTGTGGTCGACAGCGCAAGGGCCGCGGCCACGGTGGAGTTCAGCAACATTGTGCGTAATTTCATGATGTTCAACTTTCCCTGATTGGTTTTCTTGTTTATCCAAACCGGCATCCAACCGATGTCCGGCTTATTGTGGGTGAGACTGGCACAGCGGCGTCGGAGCGACGTCGAATGGCAATCTGAAGTTCCTTTATGACAGGTTTGTGACAGCAAGGAAACAGTTCAAACTCACTTCATTTTTTTCGCTGCGGCAAAGAGCGCGGCGACCAGAGGCGACAGCGGCTCGCGGTTCACCGCCACCAGGCCAACCGCGTGTTCCACTGCGGGTTCAACCAAAGGCACGGCTTTCACCCCTTCCATGGGGCCAAGGGCATTCTGGAAATATTCCGGCATGATGGAAGCAAGCCCCATGTCGCGCACGCTGGAAAAAAGATTCATGATGGAGTTGGTTTCAAGCCGGGGCGAGGGCTGGGCGTTCGCTGCAAGGAAGGCCCGGTCGATGATCCGGCGGTTCTGCATGTTGGGTGTGAGCAGGCCCAGCGGCAGCTGCGCCGTCTCGAACCAGGTGACTGATTTCGCCTTCGCCAGCTCGTGGGAGGCGCCCACGAACAGGCAATAGCGCTCACGGTAGAGCACCGCCTGCAAGAGGCCTTCCACCGGCTCATTGTCGAGATAGGTGATGCCGGCGTCGATCGAGAAATCGCTCAGTGAACGGATGATTTCCATCGATGAATGCGACAGGATGGAAAAATCTACGGATGGATGGGCCGACTGCATGACTTTCGTGAGTTGTGAAACCATGGGAAGTGCGGATGGCACCACGCCCAGCACCAGGCGGCCGACGAGCTTGCCGTGTTTGCCCTTGATCTGCGCCAGCTCCTGGTTGAGCGACTGCCAGCTGTCGAGAATGAGATGGGCCCATTTCAGCACGCGCTCGCCCTCGGGCGTGAGGCCGATATAGCGCTGGCCGCGTTCGACGATGGGAACCCCAAGCTCCTGCTCAAGCTGCCGGATGCGCCCCGAAAGCGTAGGTTGAGTCACATTGCAGGCCTGCGCCGCCCGGGTGAAATGCTTCTCGCGGGCAAGTGCTGCGAGATATTGAATCTGCCGTATGTCCATGGGCGGCCAAG
>JAHFPK010000439.1 GCA_023266715.1 Hyphomicrobiales bacterium
TTTAGCATGGGTCAAATTCCAACGGTTCACTGTTCATTTTGTTCGCGCCGGAATTTCGGCCCGAGTGATCGGTCTGTCAATACTGGACCATTCAGAAGCACAGCAGACATAACATAAGGATTGACTGCCTTCTCACCATGACCCAAACGGGAAATTACCCGGTGGTTGAACTCGTCTCTTTTGGGGATGACGCACAATGTTTGCAGCGAAGGCATTCCATTCTCTTCGTGAGCGCCACTATTGGTTCTTTGGTGCTGGTGCATCTTCTCTATCTTTGGGGTAATCATGCGTATTGTTGCCTGAGAAAGTCGAGACCATGCTGCCGCCAACCCGCACATTATATTTCGAAGACCTTTCCATCGGTTTGACCGAGAGCTATGAGAAGGAGGTAAAATCCTCTGATGTGGTTGGCTTTGCCGAAATTACCGGCGACCGCAATCCCATTCACCTTTCAGAACATTTCGCCGCGAAGACCCCATTCGGAGGCAGAATTGCCCACGGTCTCTATACGGCAAGTCTGGTTTCAGCAGTAATAGGAACGAGGCTGCCCGGGCCAGGCGCAATCTACATGTCGCAGACCTTAAATTTCAAAGCGCCGGTGAAGATCGGGGACATCGTCAGGGCCAGTGTGGAAGTGGTGGAGTTGGTGGAAAAAGGTCGCCGGGTAAAACTGATCTGCCGTTGCAGGGTGGGCGACACCTTGGTGCTGGAGGGCGAGGCGTTGGTAAAGGTGCCGGCCCGGTCGCAGGATCAAGGACGCGTTCAAGTTGGGGAGTGAATTTGCGGCTCATTCCTGGTCAGCTTGGGCATTTTATCTAAAACGACTGATTGAGCGCTTTTGGTATTTAGAGCAAATCCCGGCGAAGTTGCATGACTTCGCCGATAAAGATTTGCTCCAACATATCGATTTGGCGCGATTCCTTTTCGGCAAGGTGATTCCACCTTGCCGGGAAGCGCGCTAGTCTGCATCTACTGGGTAAGCCGACATGGCGTTGACAATGGGCAATCGGCGCTACTGATCCAGAAGGATTTCGAACAACATTATGCTGCAGCATTCGACGATCGGACGTCCTGGCCCGCTCGAGTTTGAAAGAAAGGCCAGGTTGGCTTAGGGTAATGTTCGATGAACCGGCAATAGGCCAGAAAATGGATTCTCAAATGAGACAATTCCTTTCGCTGAGTATCGATCAAGGACATTGCTAATCTGAGCACAGAGTCAATTATGGTTCTTGCGCTAATCGGAATCCCGGAATACTGCCGGAGCCTTTTGGCGCCGGTCCACGGTCAATCTAAACACGTCCGAACGGGCGTAGTGGCCCGTGGGGTCGAGAGATTTTCGCGAGGCGCGGGCCATGTCCGTATCGACCACGACATAGAGGATCGACTTCTTTTCATGTAGCGGCCCCGCAGCCACGCTCCCGCCGGGCTTGATCGCGATCGCATCACCGGGGTTGATCCATTCCTCGTCCTTGTAGAGCTGACCACGGCCTGGGAACGAGAGTGGAATATCCAATCCCTGGAGCGCCGTTGCCGATGACAGGACCCAGCATCCGCCTTCCTTTGCGATATGGCGCATGCTGGCCGTCCATAGGTCACCGCAATCCCAGGTAATTGCCACCAGAATGTCCATGCGCTGCGCATAAAGCGCATAGCGGGCCAGGGGCATGTAATTTTCCCAGCACAAAAGGCAACCAAGGCGGCCGAATTTCGTATCAACTACGCGCAGGCCCCTGGCGTCGCCTGCACCCCACACCATGCGCTCTGGATTTGTCGGCATCAGCTTGCGATGCTTGTTTAGAACTGTGCCGTCATCGCCGATGACCACCACCGTATTGAACAGTGTCGAACCGCTGAACTCGCTGTCGAGTTCATGCATCCCCATGACAATCACCATGCCGTGCTGCGCGGCTGCTTCCCGCAGCGGTTCGAGGTCGCCGGAACCGATGTCGATTGCGTTGCGTTGCAACTGGCTATGAATTTCGTTTCCCAGCGCCATGTCGCCGCCGGGCCGCAATCGCCACACCCATTCCGGATAGCCCGGAAGAAAGGCCTCGGGAAATGTCATCAACCGGGCGCCCTGGCCGGCTGCTTCCGCGACCATGGCCAGCGCCGCAGCGATCGACGCTTTCTTGTCTAGCAGCACGGGCGGCCGTTGGCAGATTGCGGCTTTGACTTCCATGATCGGAGCTCCG
>JAHFPK010000440.1 GCA_023266715.1 Hyphomicrobiales bacterium
CCTTGGCAAATTCTTCATTGAGCGGAGCGCCGCCCACCAGCACGACGTAATCATCGCGCATGCCTTTTTCTTTCATGGTGTCGATCACCACCTTCATGTAGGGCATGGTGGTGGTCAGCAGCGCCGACATGCCGAGAATGTCCGGGCCATGCTCTTCTATGGCGCCCAGATATTTCTCGACGGAATTATTGATGCCGAGATCGATAACCTCAAAGCCCGCACCTTCCATCATCATGCCGACGAGGTTCTTGCCGATGTCGTGAATGTCGCCCTTCACCGTGCCGATCACCATCTTGCCCAGGCGCGGCGCGCCCGTGGCGATGAGGAGCGGACGGAGGATGAACATGCCGGCCTTCATGGAATTGGCGGCGAGCAGAACTTCCGGCACGAACAGAATGCCATCGCGGAAATCGATGCCGACGATGCGCATGCCTTCGACGAGGGCTTCGGTCAGAACCTTATAGGGCGCCCAGCCGCGACCCAAGAGGATGTGTACGGCGGTTTCAACCTCTTCCTTGAGGCCATCATAGAGGTCGTCATGGACCTGCAGAACCAGATCCTCATCATTGAGGGTGTTCAGATCAAGTTCGCCTGCATCGCTCATAGGGGACTCCGAGGGTGTAAATATCAAAACAGGATAGAGGGAATGCCTTGCCTTACGCTGCCGTCACGCGACATTCACATGCCGGAAAGCGACGGTTGAAGCAAGCGGAAATGGCAGCTAAAGGTGACGCCTTCCAGTGGTTCTCCCAGAGAGTTTTGACGTGACCCCTTCCCTTGATGTTACAGGCGTTCGTGCGCAGTTCCCGGCTCTTGCCCTGAAGGATCAAGGCAATGCACGGGTCTACTTCGATAATCCCGCTGGAACCCAGGTTCCACAGCGGGTGATCGATCGGACGGTTGAAACACTTGCCACAAAAAACGCCAATCTTGGCGGATATTTCACCACCACGAGGCAGGCAGATGAACTGGTGAATCTGGCTCATCAGGCATGTGCTGATTTCTACAATGCCAGGAGCGCTTCCGAAATCGTCTTCGGACAAAACATGACGACGCTCACGCTCCACATGTCGCGCTGCCTTGGCCGCAAGTTCAAGCGCGGTGATGAAATCGTGCTCTCGCGCATGGACCATGATGCCAACATTGCCCCGTGGTTGCTGCTGGCGGAAGACCTGGGCCTCGTGGTGCGCTGGATGGATTTTGATCCCGACACTTACGAGTTCCCGGAAGATGCGCTTCGCAAGGTGCTTTCGGACAGGACGCGGCTTGTGGCTTTGGGGCTTGCCTCCAACTGCACGGGCACGGTGAACGACGTTAAGGCCTTTGCCAAGGAGGCCAAGGCCGCAGGCGCGCTGGTCTATGTGGATGCGGTGCAATTCGCGCCACATTATTCCATTGATGTGCAGGACCTGGGTGTGGATGTTTTGGTGTCGTCTGCCTACAAGTGGTTTGGCCCCCATATGGGTGTGCTGTGGGCACGCGAAGACCTGCTCAAGGAAACCTTCAGCTACAAGGTGCGCCCGGCAGGAGACGACCTTCCGCACAAGTTTGAAACGGGCACCCTGAGTCACGAAGGCATGGCAGGCTGTTTGGGGGCTATCGAATATCTCGAGCAATTCGGCCAGGGCGAAACGCGGGCGAAAAGAATTTCAACTGCGTGGGACAGGCTTGTGGCTTACGAACACAAGCTTACCCTGCAACTGATTGATGGTTTGCGCGGCGTCAAAGGACTCACCATTCGCGGGTTGACGTCCGCCAACGCCCTGCACCGCCGGGTGCCTACTGTCTCATTCACGCTTGAGGGTACCCATCCCGATAGTCTCGCCAAGGGCTTTGCGGCGGAGAATATGTTTGTGTGGTCCGGCCACAACTACGCCATTGAGCCGGTGGGCCGCATGGGACTGCTGGACAAGGGTGGTGTTTTGCGCGTCGGTCTGGCGCATTACAATACGGCCGCGGAAGTTGACAGCTTTCTCTCCTGCCTCACCCGCATCATCAAGAATTAGGATACTATCATGGTTTTCAAAATCGCCGTCGTCGGGCTTGGCAAGATAGCAACGGACCAGCACCTGCCCTGCATTGCCAAGAATGCGGATTTCAAACTCGTCGCGGGTGTGAGCAGGCACGCCAAAGTGGATAATGTCCCATGTTTTGAATCCCTTGGAGAGCTCATCTCAAGCGGCATGGCAATT
>JAHFPK010000441.1 GCA_023266715.1 Hyphomicrobiales bacterium
GGAGATGTTCCGGCAACTATTATCGATCCGATTCGGGCCCAGGACATTGCGTGGTCAAATTCAAAAATCCAGAAGAATGCTGCGCGTGAGAAGTGTGCACATCGCAGGCATTCGGCCTGCCCGATTGTCGAACAGAATAGGGGCTGATTTGACACATATATAAAATGGCAGTAGGCGAACAACTTCAAGTACCGAAAAGTCGTGAATCCAAGGATACTCTTTTGATGTCGACTATGGACGACGATATCTCATCACCATCCGATCGCAAGTTCGGATTGACTTTTGGTGTCATTTTTATCCTGTTTGGACTCGTGCCGCCTGTGTTCGGTGGCCATTTCAGATGGTGGGTCTTGGTTATCGGAATAGTTTTCGCTGCACTTGCGTTGCTGGCGCCCCGGATTCTGAATGTCCCCAATCGCCTTTGGTTCCGCCTGGGCCTACTACTGCACAAGATCGTCAACCCACTTGTGCTTGGGTCCATGTTCTTGATGGTGGTCACTCCAATGGCGGTGTTCATGCGACTGTTCGGGAAAAAATTGCTGAATAGGGCTTACGATCCGGCCGCCAAATCCTACTGGATTGAACGCAATCCGCCTGGGCCAATCCCAGATTCAATCCGCAACCAATTCTGAGGTATCTATGTCTTTCATCGTTGAGCTTCTTGCTTTCATGCGCGCCCGGAGAAAATTCTGGCTTTATCCGATGATGATCATGATTGTGCTGTTTGGCGGGCTTCTCATTTTGGCCAAGGGCAGCGCATTGGCACCTTTCATCTACACAATATTCTAGATTTCGGCACAGCAGATGAGGGTCCTCGGAATTTCAGCCTACTACCACGACAGTGCGGCAGCGCTGATAGAGGATGGTCAAATCATAGCGGCAGCGCAAGAGGAGCGGTTCACCCGGGTCAAGCATGACGCCCGGTTTCCTGCCAAGGCGATTTCCTACTGCCTGGAGGAAGGCAAAACCAGCCTCTCCGGTGTCGATTTTATTGTGTTCTACGACAAGCCGTTCCTGAAGTTTGAACGCCTGCTTGAAACCTATGTTGCCTACGCTCCCCGGGGATTTCAGTCCTTTCTCAAGGCGATGCCGGTTTGGCTTCGTGAAAAATTGTTCCAGAAGAGTTTGATTGTCCGTGAGCTTAAGAAAATCGACGCAACTTTTGTGGATGCCGGCAGGCTCCTTTTCACCGAACACCATCTTTCCCATGCGGCGAGCGCCTTTTATCCTTCGCCCTTCGAAGAGGCCGTGGTTCTCACCATGGATGGCGTGGGAGAATGGGCCACGACTTCGGTGGGCCTGGGAAGCGGCGCCGATCTCGCAATAAAGCGCGAAATCCATTTTCCGCATTCACTTGGCCTTCTTTATTCAGCCTTTACCTATTTCACTGGTTTCAAAGTCAATTCCGGCGAATACAAACTCATGGGCCTTGCGCCCTACGGCACGCCGCGCTTCGAGAAGCAGATTTTCGACAATCTTATAGACGTGAAGCCGGATGGCTCGTTTCGGTTGAATATGGATTATTTTGACTATTGCACCGGACTGAGGATGACCAACGCAAAGTTCGACGCTCTCTTCGGAGGTCCGGCACGCAAGCCAGAAGATCTTCTCACGCAGCGCGAAATGGATATTGCCGCTTCAATCCAGAGCGTGTTGGAGAAGGTCATGCTGAACATGACCCGGTCTCTGGCCCAGGAATTTGGCATTCCTAATCTCTGCCTCGCCGGGGGCGTGGCCCTCAATTGCGTGGCCAACGGCAAGATTCTGAAAGACGGCCATTTCAAGAATATTTGGGTCCAGCCCGCATCCGGCGATGCGGGCGGAGCTGTCGGTGCGGCGCTTTCCGCCTATTATGGCATCGGCAAAGGCGCGCGGACCGTGGTTCCTGGCCGGGATTCAATGGCGGGTTCCTATTTGGGGCCGCAGTTTTGCAACGATGAAGTGGAACGCCGCCTTGCCGCGACCGGGGCAAAATTCCATGTCCTCTCAGATGACGACATGATCAGCCAGACAGCGGCGGCCCTTGTCGACGGCAAGGCCGTGGGCTGGTTTCAGGGACGCATGGAATTTGGTCCGCGGGCACTGGGCGCACGTTCGATCCTGGGTGATCCGCGCTCGCCCAAAATGCAGTCGGTACTCAATCTCAAAGTCAAATTCCGCGAGAGCTTTCGGCCATTCGCGCCATC
>JAHFPK010000134.1 GCA_023266715.1 Hyphomicrobiales bacterium
ACTCGTGGCCCGAAGGCATGTATTCAACCCTTGCCGGTTTCATGGAGCCGGGCGAGACCATTGAAGAGGCAGCGCGCCGGGAGGTGTTTGAGGAAGCTGGAGTTCGCGTTGGCGATATCAGGTTTCATGCAAACCAACCCTGGCCCTTTCCATCGAGCCTGATGATTGGTCTCATTGGCGAGGCTCTCACCGATGACATCGTGATTGATCCCAAGGAGCTTGAAACGGCGCGCTGGTTTGATCGAGACGAAGTTCAGTCCATGTTAGAGGGAACGCATGCGCAAGGTCTGAAAGCAGCATTGCCGCTTGCCATTGCCCATCATCTTATTCGTGCTTGCCTTCAATCGTCCTGAGACGGCGCCATTCTCTCGGCGATTTCGGCGCGGTAGGGACTTGCCCTGTAAACGCCGAGAACGCGCATGTAAGAAGTGAAAAACGCCAGTTCCTCCAGGGCCAGACGCACGCTGCGCTGTTCCGGATGACCTTCAATGTCGGCATAGAACTGGGTGGCAGAGAATTGCCCTTCAAGCTGATAGGATTCAAGTTTGGTCATGTTCACGCCATTGGTGGCAAAGCCGCCCATGGCCTTGTATAGGGCCGCCGGAACATTCCGCACACGGAAGATGAAGCTGGTGATGATCGGTTCTTCTTCCAGCACCGCGTCTTGTAGAGTAGCGGAGAGCACCACAAAACGGGTGGTGTTGTGCTCCTCGTCCTCAATGTTTTCGCGGAGAATTTCGAGACCATAGATTTTCGCTGCCAGTTTGGTTGCGATCGCGCCACGTGTCTTGTCCTTGATCTCGGTCAGTTCGCGCGCCGCTCCCGCGGTATCAACCGCTACGACAGCTTTCAAACCAAGTTCGCGAATAAGCTTACGGCACTGGCCAAGGGCGTGCACATGGCTGTGAACCGACTGGAGCTGCTTTGCAGTCACGCCGGGCAAGCCTAGGAGTTGGTGGTGCACGCGCAAGAAATACTCGCCCACAATATGGAGGTTGGAAGCGGGCATAAGATGGTGAATGTCGGCCACGCGGCCTGCCACGGAATTATCGATTGGAATCATGGCAAGAGCCGCTTCGCCATCCTTCACGGCCTGAAAGGCGTCCTCGAAGGTGCGGCAGGAGAGCGGCTCAAAATTGGGATAGGCCTCGATGCAGGCAATGTGGGAATTGGCACCGGGTTCGCCCTGATAGGCGATTTTCGCTTTCATGGTTTTTTCCTCAATATTGCGCGGGCCGCCTCAAGGTCGGCAGGGGAATTAACGCCTAAAGGCACTGAATCAACCCGCACGACGGCTATTCTCATGTCATTGTCCAAGGCCCGCATCTGTTCCAGCTTGCGTCTGATTTCCCGCGTGCTGGCAGGCAGTGTTGCAAACCGATCCAGCGCCTCACGACGATAGGCGTAAACTCCGATATGACGCCAGAACGGCGCATCATATTCGGGGCCGACCTGCCTCACAAAATCACGGGCGTAGGCCACTTCGCGGTTTTCGCCTAAAGGCGCTATCACCTTGACGATATTCGGATTTTCAACATCCTCAACGGTTTCAATGCGGGCAGCAATAGTAGCTATATCAACGCTTTCATTGGTCAATCCGGCCAAGCAGCGCTGAATGGACAAGGGATCAATCGTCGGCAAGCCGCCCTGCAAATTAATCACATAGGTAAAATTTGCCTGAGGGTCGCGAAGTTTGAGTGCTGCTGCGATACGGTTTGAACTTGACGGAAGAAAAGGGTCGGTCACCAGGGCATCGCCGCCATGGGTGCGAATGACATCGGCAATTTCATTCTCGCCGGCCGCCACCAGAACCTTGCCAATATTGGCCTCAACGGCGCGTTTCCAGACATGAACGATCATGGGAATCCCGTGAATATCGGCCATGGGTTTTCCCGGCAAGCGCACGGAGGCCATGCGGGCGGGAATGACGATGATGGTATTATTGAATTCAATCATGGACTTGATTCTGGGCGCGGCAAATTGTTCTGGGGCCCTTATACGTATTGCGGGCCAGCAGAGAAACAATTAGTTTCCGGCCCGAATAAATGGCTTCAAAGGACCGGCACCCCCATGGATGGTTTTGAATTTAACAAGATTGCTGGTGCCGTTCTGGCTACTGCGCTGGTTGTATTTGGCCTGAAAGAGCTGTCCAGCGCGGTTTACCACAGTGAAACACCGGAAAAACCCGGCTTCGCAATTGAAGTTGCCGAGAGTGGAGCGACTGGCGAGGCGCAAGCGGCAACTGCTGGCCCGGCAGTTTCAATTGGCAGTTTGCTGGCATCGGCTGATATCTCCAAGGGTGCCGCGGGTGCCAAAGCCTGTGCCGCCTGCCATGACTTTAGCAAGGGTGGACCAAACAAGACTGGTCCCAATCTTTATGATGTGGTTGAGCGCGGCATCGCCTCCCATGAGGGATTTGCCTATTCCGACAGTATGAAAGCCCGTTCTGCCGAAAAATGGACCTATGAGAACCTTGATGCTTTCATCAAGGACCCAAAGACCGCAACGCCAAAAACCAAAATGGGCTTTGCCGGGGTGAAAAAAGACCAGGCCCGGGCCGACATCATTGCCTATCTGGCCTCGCTTTCGGACGCGCCGAAACCGTTTCCAGCCCCGTAATCGCTGCAATTATTGCGAAAAATTAACACCGGCAGTCATTTGCCGGTGTTTTCTTTTAGGGCAAGCCATGCGTATCTAATATAACGAATCAAGCTTGGAGACCTTCCCTATGGGTATCAGCCGCCGAACCACTCTGAAACTGGCAGGTCTCACGACTTTTGCGCGAATTGCAGGAGTTTCTGTTGCCTCGGCTGAAGACCGTCATTTCCGCCACGCACTGACCCTGTTTGACGACATAAAGTACGGGCCGGATTTCAAAAGTTTTGACTACGTCAATCCGGCGGCACCCAAGGGCGGCAAGGTGCGCCTTTCTGTGGTCGGGTCATTCGACAACTTGAACCCCTATACCTTCAAGGGTGAAACCGGCCCCGCCGCAAGCAACGAGACATTGCTCACATCATCTCTTGATGAGCCTTCCACGGAATATGGACTTGTCGCGGAGAGTGTATGGTTCCCAGACGATTGGTCTTCGGTGGTCTATCGCTTGCGCCCCGAGGCACGTTTCCATGACGGAACACCCATGACACCGGAGGACGTTATCTGGAGCATGCAGGCGCTGCGGGACTCGCACCCTTTCTACAATTCCTATTACAAAAACATCACCACAGTCGAAAAAACGGGCACTCATGAAGTGACATTCACTTTCTCGGAAAAAGGCAATCGCGAATTGCCGCTGATCACGGGCCAGCTTCCGGTTCTTCCAAAACACTGGTGGACCGGCAAGGACGCCAATGGCAAGCCACGTGACATCAAAGAGACCACCATGGAAATTCCGCTGGGGTCCGGCCCATACAAGGCTGCCGAGGTGAAATCCGGTGCTTCCGTTGTTCTCAAGCGGGTTGAAGATTACTGGGGCAAGAACCTGCCGATAAATATCGGCTTGGATAACTTTGATGAGATTGAATATATCTATTTCCGCGATGCCAACGTGGCGCTTGAAGCTTTCAAGGGTGATCAATATGATTACCGGATTGAATCAAGTTCAAAAGACTGGGCGACGGCCTATGGCTTTCCGGCACTCAAAGACGGACGCTGCATAAAGGAAGAAATTTTCCTCAAGCAGGTGGAAGGCATGCAAAGCTTTGCCTTCAATTTACGGCGCACAAAATTCCAAGATGTACGGGTGCGCAAGGCTCTCAACTATGCCTTCGATTTCGAGTGGGCGAATGCAAATTTGTTTTATGGGCAGTACACGCGTTCGCGGAGCTTCTTCAACAATTCCGAGATGGAAGCGAAGGGCCTGCCTTCGCCGGAAGAACTTCAATTGCTTGAGCCCCTAAAAGACCAATTACCGGCGGAAGTATTCACCATGGAGTACACCAACCCAGTAAGCAGCAACGCGACGGAGCGCCGCAAGAACCTTCGCGAAGCTTCGAAGCTTTTGGCGCAAGCGGGATGGAACGTTACACAGGACGGAAACAAGTCAGTTCTCAAAAATGCCAAGGGCGAAAAGCTGGAGATTGAATTCCTGCTTGATTCTCCACTTTTTGAACGCATTACCCTGCCCTATCAGCAGCAGTTGGAACTGCTCGGTGTTGGCGTCAGAATCAAGACAGTCGACGGGGCCCAATATGAGCGTCAGACCCAGACATTTGATTATGATATTATCGTGGGAAGTTGGGGCCAATCGCTTTCACCAGGCAACGAGCAGCGGGATTTCTGGGGATCGGCGTCTGCTGACAAGAACGGCAGCCGCAACTATCTGGGCATCAAGAATCCGGCCATCGACAAGCTCATCGACGCGATCATTTTTTCAAAGGACCGAGTGGGGCTCACTACGGCCTGCAAGGCGCTGGACCGTGCGTTGATCTGGAATTACTATCTTATCCCCATGTGGTATATCCCTTATGAGCGCACCGCGCGTTGGGATCGTTTTGGAAAGCCAGACAAGCTGCCGGACTATGCAATCGGCTTTCCAACTATTTGGTGGTGGGACGAAGGAAAAGCCAAGAAAGTAGCGAAGGGATGAGGCTGCGCTTGCTCGGCACCACACTATTGTGCCTTGCAACTTCCAGTCAGGCTGAGCCGACGCATGGACTCTCCGTTTTTGGCGATCTCAAGTACCCTGCCACCTTCACCCATTTCGACTACGTGAACCCCGATGCCCCCAAGGGTGGCCGCATGGCGCTGATCGGGCCGGTGCCCAGTGACACTTTCGACAGCTTCAACAACTACATCCTCAAGGGTGATCCCGCCCAGGGATTGGCGCTCATGTTCGACTCGCTCATGGAGCGTGCGATGGACGAGCCGGATGCCGTTTACGGCCTGGTGGCCAAAACTGCCGATCTTGCAGCGGACCGCAAGAGCGTCGTCTTTGAGCTGCGGGCGGAAGCGAAATTCGCTGATGGCACGGGGCTCACCTCCGAGGATGTCTGCGACAGCTTCCACCTGATCTCAACACTTGGCCATGAGAACATCAAGCTCACGATAAGGGATGTCGAGGCCTGCGAAGCGTTGGCGCCTCATACAGTGCGTTACCGCTTCAAGAGCGCAGGCATCCGCGATCTACCGCTTAGCATTGCAGCACTGCCAATTTTCTCCAAGGCGTACTACGCCAAGAATGATTTCGCCAAGACCAGCCTTGATGCGCCGCTTGGCTCCGGGCCCTATAAGATCAAGAGCTTTCGCACTGGTGAATATGTGGCTTACGAACGACGCTCCGACTATTGGGCCAGGGACCTCCCCGTCAATCGCGGCCGTTTTAATTTCGACGAAGTGCGCTTCGATTATTTCCGTGAGCGCACGGCGGGTCTTGAAGCGCTCAAATCCGGCGTCATCGATCTTCGCGAAGAATACACCTCGCGCGATTGGGCCACGTCTTATGATTTCCCGGCACTTAAGAAAGGCCGCGTCAAGCAAACCGTGCTGCCTGATGAAACGCCCTCGGGTGCGCAGGGCTATTTTTTCAATCTGCGGCGTGAAAAATTCCAGGACATCCGGGTGCGCCGCGCTTTCAATCTCGCGTTTGATTTCGAATGGACCAATAAAAACCTGTTCTATGGGCTTTATGAACGCACTACGAGCTTCTTTGAATCCTCGCCGCTGAAAGCCAATGGTCCGCCGCCCGACGACGAACTCGCCATCCTGGAGCCGATGCGTGCCATGCTGCGACCGGAAGTTTTTTTAACGCCCGAACTGCCACCGGTCAGCGATGGCTCCGGCCAGGACCGAAAGCTTCTGCGGCAAGCGTCGGAACTGCTTGATCAAGCGGGCTGGGCCAATGACAATGGCTTGCGCAAGAACGCCAGGGGCGAAACCCTTTCCGCCGAATTCCTCATTGAGAACCCAAGCTTCGAACGCATCCTCGCGCCTTATGTGAAAAACCTTAAGCTCCTCGGCGTCGATGCCAGCATCCGCATCATCGACGATGCGCAATACCAATCGCGCCGCGAGGCCTTTGATTATGACATCCTCTCCAGCCGCTTTGCCTCCGACGTGACGCCGGGCACCGGTCTTCGGGTTTTCTTTGGAACTGCTTCCGCCAATGCACCGGGAAGCTTCAACGTCTCCGGTGTCGCAAGCCCCGCCATCGACGCGCTGATCGAGCAAGTCGTCTCCGCCGACAGCCGCAAGCAGCTTGATATCGCCGGTCGTGCCCTTGATCGTATTCTCCGCGCCGAACATTTCTGGGTGCCCAACTGGCACAAGGACAGCTATTGGATCGCCCATTGGGACCGTTTCGGCTGGCCCACTGTAAAACCCAAATATGATCGTGGTATTGTCGATACTTGGTGGTATGACGCGGCCAAAGGAAACTGATACCTGTCATGGGCTCCTATATTCTCAAGCGCATTCTCCTGATGATCCCAACCCTGCTTGGCATCATGCTGATGACCTTTGCCGTCATTCAGTTCGTGCCCGGCGGACCGATTGAACAAGTTATCGCTAAAATGCAGGGGACAGATACGGACGCCACGGCCCGCATCAGCGGCAATTCCGGCAACGAAGCTGGCGGCAATGAACAATCACAAACTGGAAGCGACGTCGGCATCAAATATAAGGGGGCGCAGGGACTGGATCCGGAATTCATCAAGTCCCTTGAGAAGCAATTTGGTTTTGATAAGCCAATACATGAGCGCTTCCTGCTGATGATCGGAAATTACCTGACCTTCAATTTCGGCAAGAGCTATTTTAGGGACCGCGATGTTGTCGACCTCATGATTGAAAAAATGCCGGTATCAATTTCCTTGGGCCTGTGGCTGACGCTTATCACCTATCTCGTTTCCATTCCGCTTGGCATCCGAAAAGCCGTAAAGGCTGGATCGAATTTTGATGTGTGGACCTCGGCTGTCATCATTGTGGGCTATGCCATACCGAGCTTCATTCTAGCCATCCTGCTGATCGTGCTCTTTGCCGGCGGCAGCTATTATAGCTGGTTTCCGCTGCGTGGCCTCACGTCAGACAATTTCAGCGGCTTGAGCTGGTTTGGAAAGATCGCCGACTATGCATGGCATATGGCCTTGCCACTATTTGCGCTCGGAATCGGCGGCTTTGCCACCATGACGCTGCTGACCAAGAATTCCTTCCTTGATGAAATCAAGAAGCAATATGTGGTGACCGCACGGGCAAAGGGTTTAACGGAGCGTCAGGTGCTTTATGGCCATGTCTTTCGCAATGCCATGCTGCTGGTGATTTCCGGGTTTCCCGGCGCATTTCTGGGAGCATTCTTTGCAGGATCCCTGCTTATTGAAACGGTTTTCTCGCTCGATGGACTTGGATACATGACTTACAAGGCAGCCCTTGACCGCGACTATCCCATTGTCTTTGCCAACCTTTACATCTTCACGCTGGTGGGGCTTGTGGTGGCTCTCATCAGCGACCTGACCTACATGATGATTGATCCGCGCATCGATTTTGAATCGCGTGAGGTTTAATCCCAT
>JAHFPK010000442.1 GCA_023266715.1 Hyphomicrobiales bacterium
CCGGGAACAACCTATTGAGAGTCCACAGCTAGGCGGCTGCTTTACAACTGCTGTTTAGCCTGCGATTTTCCATCGCTCGCTTGTCCATCTCGACTCGCTCCATTTCAATGAGCCTAAGGACATAGGGAATTGAAAGGCCTGCAGGTTGCTCTTCTTTTCGGTCAATCATTGTCATTTTAAGAAAATCCCGCCGTAGCAATTCGATTACACCCGTCATAACGTGGCGCAAATGAACCAGACATGAATGCTGCTGCGCGAGGTTCAAAGAACGGCGATGCCCTCTGATGTAACAGCCCCGCCACTGTCATCGTACGGCCCGCCTGACTATGGGCCGTAGCTCATGCGCCCTTCCATTATTTTTTGACAAATGAACGAGGATGCTATCTGCGAAAGCATAAGCTCCACACACAATTACGACTGTAGCAATGGTTATGGATGGCATTATGAACGTCATAATTCCAAAGACGGTAAAGAAATAGCCGCGCATTGCCCATGTCTCCAACGATTGAAGTGCCGCATGGCCACAATGCTGGACCTGCAAATTGGTTCCCAAAGAAAACCCCCGCCACTGTGGGAGTGACGGGGTCGATTGCCGGGGGCGGAACCGGCAACCCAAACCGCAGCACGCAGGGGACAGACCAGGCTGCGGAACTTGACCAGTTCAACACCTGACCTTGAAAAAGGTTCCACCGGCCAGAGGACACAGGAACTGGAATGCCTGCGGCGCGTTTTGAACCTGCATATAGTTCTTGATGTTGAGGGTTTCATTTGAGATGAAGTTCTACAACTGGCTGGCAGGGCGAGGGCGACCCAAGATGATCGAGGTCCATCACTTCAAAGTATTGGATGCTACCACTGGAAAATGGGTGATTCCGCGCTACAAATGCAGTGAGAAACGTATCATCGAGCTCAAGGGGAAGATTATTGACAGCACTATGGAAGTTGTTGCTCGCGCCTCCTTAGACAAGGATGGCTGCTACGATCCGAAAAAATCCCGCAATCCATAAATGATTACAAGTAGATTCAAGCTCGAAACCTAAACCATAATCTACCGAACGATTTGCGCCGAGAACCCGTTGAGCATTAATGTCCTAATTAGGGGATCACTCCAATGTCGCGACTTTTTTTCGTTAGCGCTCTTTCCAGCACTCTGTTGATTTCAACGGCACACGCCGCCCAAAGTTCCTTTTTTGCCGATCTTTCCGGAAGCTGGTCAGGATCAGGTCAAGCGTATTTGAAAAAATTCGGTGAGGTTTCGGCCAGTTGCCGCTTGGCAGTTACAGGCGCCGAAATGCAACTCGCAATGCAGGGCAGCTGTGGACTACTCGTTATTCGCCGGTCGTTGGAACTTACAATCAAAAGTGCCGGTGGAAATAGATATATGGGCACATATACGGGATCAACAACCGGTCCCGCAATGCTTGAAGGAACCCTTCAGGGCGACCGATTGATTCTGAACATAAAATAGGGTGAGCTTGTGAATGGGGATCGAACGGCCCAAATGGTTCTGGAGCGTACCGGGCCGAACTTATTTGCTCAAACAGTTATCGATAAAGTTGCCGGAATAAACCGCCGCACATCCAGCTTTGTGTTCAAACGCCGGTAATATTCCAGCCAGTTCTGTTTCGCCCAATCAAATTGCTGCAGACTCAGGTGTTGCGCTCGAGCGGCAGCGCCTTTGCGCTTCTGCGTGGCTCACCTTTAACTGCGACAACTGCTCTCCTGTGAGAAGAACCCAATCATTCAATATCAACCCAGGCCCTTGCCGCTGAAGACTGCGCAAAGGCATGGATGATTTTTTCGATGCGAAGCCCCTTGGCAAAATCGATCTGGCCTGAAGGCATTCCCCGGATGGCATGAAGAATTTCGGCAAGCTCGATGACCTTCAGCTCATTGAAACCCAGGCCATGCCCCGGCGCCGGGCAAAGTTTGCCATAGGCCGGATGGGCGGGTGACGACAGGATGCGACGAAAGCCGCGGGCCGCGGCGGGCCCTTCGGCCACATAGAGGTTCAGTTCGTTCATGCGTTCATTGTCGAGCCACAGCATGCCCTTCGCGCCGTGCACTTCAACCTTGAGGCCATTCTTGCGGCCATGGGCCACGCGGCTTGAACTCAAAACGCCCCGCGCGCCATTGCGAAAGCGCACAACCGCATGGGCAATGTCGTCATTCTCGACACTGGC
>JAHFPK010000443.1 GCA_023266715.1 Hyphomicrobiales bacterium
GGCAAGATGTTTGCCAGCACCAATCCCGCATCTATGGCATCTTGAGGAAGTTTTTCACCCAACGCCATCGCGGCGGCGGTGCGGGAGAGTGCCGGTGCGGACTGGATGCCATAGCCGCCCTGGCCGACGAGCCAGAAAAAACCTTCCGTGTACGGATCATATCCAACCACGGGCGAGCCGTCGGGGGCGAAGGTGCGAAGGCCGCCCCAGCTGTGGTCGAGATGGTTGACCTCAATTGTTGTAGCGTTCATCAGGCGTTCGATGCCTTCGGCTATTGCCATGTCGTCGGCATAGGCATCGTGGGGATCGACGGGCGTGGCATCGGCAGATGATACGATCATCTTGCCGCTCTGGGGCTTGGCATACCAGGTTTCGCCCATGTCGGTGACCAGGGGAAAATCGGCAACGCCTGGAATGTCATCAACGGGAATGACACCGATGGAGCGGCGCTTGGGCTGAAGTCCGACAGGCCTCACATCAGCTTTTGCCGCCACGACATCGCCCCATGCGCCAGCGGCATTGACAAGTATCTCGGCCTCGAAAATTCCTTGCGGTGTGGTGATGCGCCAGTTCTTGCCAACGTGTTCTATGGTTTCAGCGGCGGCATTGGCGAGCAATTGGCCTCTGCGGGTTTTGAAAAGCCTGAGATAGCCCCGGTGCAGCAGATCCACGTCGAGATCGCCGGTGTGGGGATCGAGGAAGATGCGTTTGGCGTAGCCTGCGCGGAGGATAGGGAAATGTTTGAGAGTTTGCGCTTCTGAGAGTTCTTCAAGCCCCGCACCCAATTCCAGGAGTTTTTCTGTGTAAGCTTCCTGGCCTTCGGCTTCGAAAAACAAAGAAGCGCATGGCACCAGCAAGGGGCCGTCGCTGAAGCCCTGCGGCGGCTTCACAAAAAACCCATTGCTGGCGCGGGTGAAAGCCAACATGGGCGGCGGGCCGTAATTTGGTTCAAAGGTGGCGGCTGATCTTCCGGTGGTGTGAAAACCGGGGCGATCCTCCATCTCCAAAATCAGCACGCGCTTGGTTTCGGCGAGGTGGGCCGCGACGGAAGCGCCGGCAATTCCCGCACCAATAACGATGATGTCGAAATTGTTTGTCATGGACCAAGCGTAGCCACGGCGCTGGCCTTGCGTCAAATTTCGCATCGGGCCACACTGGAAAAATGACCGAAGCGACATTGCATTTCCCGATTGCCGAATATCAGCGGCGCATTGCCAAAACGCGCAATGCCATGCTGGCGCGCAATCTTGACCTTATCGTTGTATCCGACCCATCAAACATGGCGTGGCTCACGGGCTATGATGGCTGGTCCTTCTATGTGCATCAGGCGGTGTTGCTTGGACTTGAGGGCGAGCCCCTGTGGTGGGGGCGCGGCATGGATGGCAACGGCGCCAAGCGCACGGCATTCATGGGCCCTGACAATATCGTGGGTTACCCCGACAATTTTGTGCAGTCCACCGAGCGCCATCCGATGGAGCATCTCGCTCAGGTGATGGTGGAGCGCGGCTGGAAGAATGCACGCATTGGCCTCGAAATGGATAATTACTGGTTTTCAGCCAAGGCCCATACAACGCTAGGCAAGACATTCAAAGAGTCTCAGCTCCTTGATGCAACGGGATTGGTGAATTGGCAGCGCAGTGTGAAGAGCGATCTGGAAATTTCCTTCATTTGTCGGGCTGCCAAAATTGTTGACGCCATGCATGCCAAGGTTTTTGAACTGGTGGAGCCGGGACTGCCGAAAAATGTTCTGGTTGCCGAAATTCAAAAGCAGGCCATTCTCGGCGCTAAGGGCAACTGGGGCGACTATGCGGCTTTTGTTCCTATGCTGCCATCGGGCCTTGATGCAACCGCACCGCACCTCACCTGGGATGACCGGCCTTTCAAGAAGGGTGAAGGAACCTTCTTTGAATTGGGTGGCTGCTACCGGCGGTATCATGCGCCACTGTCGCGCACGGTTTACCTGGGCACGCCGCCGCAGAAATTTCTTGATGCGGAAAAGGCGGTGCTCGGTGCAACTTCTGCCGGGCTTGAAAAGGCAAAGCCGGGAAAAACCTGTGGCGATGTGGCCAATGCATTCTTTGATGAATTGAAGCGGCATGGTTTTGAAAAGGATTCACGAGCCGGCTATTCAATCGGGCTTTCCTATCCGCCGGATTGGGGCGAGCGCACCATGTCAA
>JAHFPK010000444.1 GCA_023266715.1 Hyphomicrobiales bacterium
ACGCCTGGGAGAGTCGGTGATGGCGTGGCCTGGGCCATTTTGGCGATGCCCTTTATTCATCATCGTCGGGCAAATGGCCCACATCAGCAAACAACACCGGCCAACGGCTCCGGAATTCGGCGAGGATGGGGCGCATTGTCGCAACCATATCCGGATGGGTATCCTTATGGGTGCGGAGGTTGAAAATATGGCGCCACTCGCGTGGGTTGGCCGTAATAACGATCTCGGCTTTCAATGAATTGGGCAGAACCGCGCGCGCTTGCTGGGCAGAGGCCCCGAGTTTGACCATCTTCATATAGGCAATCTCGGCATATAGCACGGCATCTTCCCATACAGCCAAAGCAGCTTCTGTCATTTCGGACTGAGGCTTTACCATGAGTGTTGTGTTCTTAAATTTACCCTTGTCGTAGGAGCAGTACCTCGTGCTCTCCTGAGAAAACGATGCAATACGGTGTCGCACCAGTTCATGGGTTACCCCACGGTCACAAGTAATGAGAACGCTGATAGAGCCGTGCTCAAGCACGCTCTCGTGCTTGAAGTTCTTGATACGGCTGATGAATGGTTCTGCAGTGCCCTCATCGATCTTGTCCTCGCTCTTGTAACAAGTGCGGCCAGCCCGCTCGATGGTGGTCAGTAGGCTGGAGTGATCAATGATTTCAAAGCTGGGTTTAACGATCTTCATATTGGTTCCTATTCCTTTGGAATGTACGCTTCTTCCTTGGCGTCACGGACTCGCTTGTTATGCCGAGCCTCGTCACTTTTGGTAATAAGCCGAATTACTCTGGCGTCGCAACTGGCGCATATAGGAGTTTTGCCAGACTTTCTGGCCCGTTTAAGGGTAATGTCCTTAAACTTTCCGCAGCTACCGCAATAGAACTCTGGCATATCAGTACCTAACGACAACCACACCAGCCTCAGAAAGCATTTGCATTGCAACCAGTTCTTCACCGTTCCATTTGGCTATATCCTTCGGCTCGGCGGGGGCGAACACCCGCTTGATGCCCGCCTGTATAATCATCCGGGAGCAAGCTGTGCATGGGTGCAGTTCAGTAACCAACATGGTGCAACCGTTCAGGCTCACACCAATTCGGGCAGCCTGGGCGACGGAGTTTTCCTCCGCATGAGCTGTCCAAAGGTACTTGGCCGGGCGGGTGTGCCTTTCTTCGACGCTATCGTCAATTCCCCTGGGAAAGCCATTCCAGCCGGAAGATCGGATTTCACAATCAGGGCCGAGCACAACGGCACCGATCTTAGTGCTACGGTCCTTTGACTTGTAAGCGATGGCCTTGGCTATGCCAAGGAAGCCGAGGACTTTGTTGAAGTCGGCTGGTTTTACTGCCGCTGGCGAGCCGCCAACGTAGAGATGCTTCAGGGGTGAATCAGCGAGTGAGATTGCAGGCATGTGGTGGTTCTCAATGCAGGTTGGGTCAGCGCAGACGTGACAAGTCATTGCCACTCCTGCTCGTCGGACTCGGCTTTCACCAACCGATATGTTGAAAGTTCCCTGCTAATAGCCTCGCTGCATTCTGCGGGGGCGAAATACTCACACAGCACCATTGCGGCCTTGCCGGCCTCCAGGACCAGCGTAAGCCTACGTACCGATCCAGTCACACCCAGGGCCTCCATCACCTTGGGTCCGAGTTTGTCGCTGCTTATCATCGTCATGTTCACGTCCTCACAGT
Source organism: Hyphomicrobiales bacterium (assembly GCA_023266715.1). Classification (GTDB taxonomy): domain Bacteria; phylum Pseudomonadota; class Alphaproteobacteria; order Rhizobiales; family Aestuariivirgaceae; genus Aestuariivirga. The sequence goes on from JAHFPK010000444.1 coordinate 1,683, forward strand.
TGAATCAAAGAATCCGCCACCGTCTCGGCGATAGCATCATGGGTAACCAGGATGACCTGGGCGAATCCGGCGGCCTGGATGAAGCCCAGCATGGACACGATCCGATTGGAGTCGCTGGCGGCGCCTGGCTCATCCAGAACGAGAAACGGGCAATGGGGCACAAAGGTCTTGATCAAGGCCACCCGGATGGCCAGACCCAGGATGTCCAAGGTGCTGCCGCTCAGGCATTCCACAGCTTGGCCGTTGACGGTAAAGCCGTCTTTGGCCTTGGCCACGACCGAGGCCTCGCCCCGGAGGCGGCTGAACATGGTGCTGACGGCAGCCAACATAGTATTCCATAGCTTGTCGGCAATGATCGGCCGAGATGCCCGCACCTTCTTGAGCAGGGCGTTGTTGAAGCGCATGTCGGCCAGAATCTTGATCTTCTCGGCCACGGCCTGCTCGGCAGAAGCCCGCGCCGACACCGCCGCGTCGTAATCCCTCGCCACCTC
>JAHFPK010000135.1:0-4327 GCA_023266715.1 Hyphomicrobiales bacterium
GGCGGAGAACCAGCCAAGCCTTGCCGTGTTATGGACGGCCTTTTTGGTCCAGGCATGTGAACTGTCACGCCAGACCGCATCCGCCTTGCCAAGGGCCACGGAATATGCGGCAAAGTCGGCGGTCACGAGGAAAAAGTCATGGTTCATGAGACCTGCGACGAGTTCATGATAGCGGTTGGGTTCGGACGGCGAAAACACGCCGGTCCGGATGGATTCAATGACCTGTTTCAAATGCGGCGAATGATCAACGATATCACGGGGCACGTGGCCCGCCTTACGGTGCTCGGCGACCTCTGCCGCAGTCAATCCGAAGATAAACATATTGTTGGCCCCGGCATGCTCCAGGATTTCCACGTTCGCCCCGTCAAGCGTGCCCACAGTCAGTACGCCATTGATCGCCAGTTTCATGTTGCCGGTGCCGGAGGCTTCCATGCCGGCAGTTGAGATTTGCTCTGAAATATCGGCCGCAGGCACAATCGTCTCGGCAAGGGTCACATTGTAATTTGGGATGAAAACAACCCTCAACAATCCGCGCACGGAGGGATCAGCATTGATAACGGTGCCCACATCATTGATAAGCCGGATAATGGTTTTGGCTTCCCAGTAACTTGCCGCGGCTTTGCCGGCAAAAATCTTCACCCGTGGAACCGTATGGCGTCCCGGATGCGCGCGAATGGAATTATAGAGCGCAATGGTTTCAAGAATGGCCAGCAGCTGCCGCTTGTACTCATGGATGCGCTTGATCTGAACATCAAAGAGAGCGGATGGGTCAGTTGGGATACCGGTGCGTTGCAAAATAAGCTGCGAAAGTTTCTGCTTGTTCGCCCGCTTGACATCAGAATATTTTTCCAGGAAACCCGCGTCTTCGGCAAAGCGATCCAGGGCAACAAGCTCTTCGGCATTGTCGAGAAATTTAGGCCCAATGACTTCGCGCACAAGATTAGTGAGGCCGGGGTTCACCTGCTGTAACCAGCGGCGCGGCGTGATCCCGTTCGTCTTGTTGTTGATACGGCCGGGGTAAAGCGTGTTCAAATCCTTGAACACGGTTTCTTCCATCAGACCGGAATGAAGTGCTGAAACGCCATTGATGCTGTGGGTGCCCACAAAAGCCAACTGACCCATGCGCAAACGACGACCGTTGTTTTCATCGATCAGTGAAATGGCTCCTAGGAAGCCGAAATCCACCATCCCTTTCTTGTGGGCATCGGCAATGATGCCGGCATTGATGGCGTAAACGATTTGCATGTGGCGCGGCAGCAGGCGCTCAATCAAATGTACTGGCCAGCTTTCAAGGGCCTCTGGCAACAGCGTGTGGTTGGTATAGGCCGTTGTGGCGCGAGTAATTTCCCAAGCTTTATCCCAGGCCACATGATGCTCATCAACCAGCAAGCGCATGAGCTCCGCAATGGCAATAGCGGGGTGCGTATCATTCAATTGAATGGCAGCCTTGTCGGCAAGGTTCAGCACGCCGCCATATTGGTTCACGTGCCGCCGAATGAGATCCTGCAATGAAGCGGAAGTGAAAAAATACTCCTGCCGCAGGCGCAGTTCCTGCCCTGCAGGCGTAGAGTCCGACGGATAGAGAACCCGCGTAATGCTTTCGGCCTGCGTCGTATCAACCTGAGCACCGATATGGTCACCCCGGTTAAACTGGTCGAGCTTGATGGGATCAACGGCTCGCGCATTCCACAGGCGCAACGTATTCACCCGCTTGCCCTTCCATCCGCAAATGGGCGTATCAAAGGCAACGGCCAGAATTTTTTCAGAGGGTTTCCATTTGTAGTGGGCAACGCCATTGAGCGGAGCCGAGGCTTCAACCGTTCCGCCAAAGCCCACTTCATATTCGCGCTCGCGCCGTTCAAATTCCCAGGGGTTGCCATGAACCAGCCAATCCTCCGGCAATTCAATCTGCACCCCGTCGATAATCTTCTGGCGGAACAAGCCGTGACGATAACGAATGCCGTAGCCGAAAGCCGGAATGCCAAGGCTCGCCATGCTTTCCATGAAGCACGCGGCCAAGCGGCCCAAGCCACCATTTCCAAGCGCAGCGTCTGGCTCCAAAGCCTCAACAAGGTCTGCCTCGACACCAAGGTGTTCTAAAGCCGCCTGAAGATTGTCGAATAGTCCAAGGTTTGAGGCCGCATCGCGCAACAAGCGGCCAATCAGGAATTCCATCGAGAGGTAATAAACGCGCTTGCCCTGGTTTTGATAGGTTTCGCTTATAGAGGCCATCCACTTTTCAATCACCCGGTCGCGCACCACGAGAATGGCAGCTTTCAGCCAGTCATGGCCACGCGCCGCGGTAGGGTCTTTGCCTACGGAAAATGCCAGCTTTTTGACGATTTCAACGCCCAGCTCTTCAGCGGTTGCCTTCTGCAGCTTTGGCAAGGGGACTCCCGAAGGCATGGGTATTTCCTGTTTTGATATCTGCACGTATCGTCCCCAGAATATTTAACGCCAAGTGATTTATTCACTATTCCGGCAGACTCATAGCGAATTTTATGTTGCGCTGCAACATGACTTTCTAAAGCATCGAGGGCAGCACCCGGTCTGGTGGATTGTGGCCGTCCACCCAGGTCTTGATGTTTATGATGACTTTTTCACCCATATCGATGCGGCCTTCCAGTGTGGCAGAACCCATATGCGGCAAAAGTACTGCCTTGCTGGATTTCAACAGCCGCGGATTGACCGCTGGTTCGTGCTCAAACACATCAAGCCCTACACCGCCGAGATCGCCCGCCTCCAGCATGCGCGCCAAGGCATTTTCATCAATCACTTCGCCACGTGATGTGTTGACGATAATGGCGTCTTTTTTCATCAGTTTCAGCCGCCGCGCAGACAACAAATGGTAGGTAGCGGGCGTGTGCGGGCAGTTGACCGACACGATGTCCACCCGCGCCAGCATCTGGTCCAGGCTGTCCCAATAGGTTGCCTCCAGCTCTTCTTCCACTTTCGCGTTAACCGGTTTCCGGTTGTGGTAATGGATCTGCAGGCCGAAGGCCTTGGCGCGCCGCGCCAGCGCGGTGCCAATGCGCCCCATGCCGATAATTCCGATGCGCTTTCCCCACAGGCGGCTGCCGAGCATCCATGTCGGCGACCAGCCCTGCCAGGTATTATCGCTGCCAATAATCTTGGAACCCTCAATCAGGCGGCGGGAAACCGCCATGATGAGGGCCATGGTCATGTCGGCGGTGTCTTCGGTGAGAACCCCCGGCGTATTGGTCACCGTAATGCCGCGCGCCACCGCCGTTTCCACGTCAATATTGTCAACGCCATTTCCAAAATTGGCAATGAGTTTCAATTGCTCGCCCGCTTGCATGAGAATGGCCTTGTCAATGCGGTCCGTCACCGTTGGCACCAGCACATCGGCGGTTTTAACTGCCTCAATGAGTTCGGCCTTGCTCATGGCTTGATCTGTCGCGTTGAGCTTGGTCTGAAAAAGCTCCATCATCCGCGTTTCAACCACCTGAGGCAGCTTGCGTGTAACGACAACGACGGGCTTGTGTTTACTCATGAGAACGCACTCCAATGCTCGAATCTTGACAAAAAATTAACCGCGGGTGGCCAATCCTGTTATGGGTCAAATGTTGCAGTTTCATATGTATGATGTAGACTCATCATGCCTGCCGCCACAATAGGGAACGCCGGGAATCATGGCGAAGAATGCATCAGGAAAAAGGCAGATTGGGTCCGCTTTATTGGCTTTGGCCTGCTTAGCTGTTGCAGGTGGGGTCGTTTGGTCACTTTTTGGACCGAGGGTTGATTCACAGGCTAAATCAGCCGCTGACCCAACTGTAACAGCTTCAATTTCAGCGGAAAACGCCAGCATTGGCCCATCGGGCCTTCCTGTTCCGCGCTTTGTTTCTCTCAAGGCGGAAAAGGTGAACGTTCGCCGCGGGCCTTCAAGCGATCATCCCGTTGCCTGGGTTTTTCAGCGCAAAGGCCTGCCTGTGGAAATCGTGGCTGAATTTGAAAATTGGCGCCGCATTCGTGACAGTGAAGGCGAAGAGGGCTGGATCCTGCAAAGCATGTTGGCTGGAAAGCGGACGGCGGTTGTAGCTCCATGGCGTGGCCAGCAATTGACCTCGCTCCATTCAGCGGCCGGCAATAACAGCTCGGTGCGCGCCAACCTTGCCGCTGGGGCCATGGGCGAAGTTTCAAATTGCGATGGCAAGTGGTGCGAAATTTCTGCTGGCGGTTATGATGGCTACGTGCAGCAGGATATGCTGTGGGGTGTTTACCCCGGAGAAATCGTCAACTAACTGCCGCAATTCTTAAGCCGAACGATAACATCGATACGATCTATTTCGGTGCCTTCAGGCGCCGT
>JAHFPK010000135.1:4337-7429 GCA_023266715.1 Hyphomicrobiales bacterium
GTTATGATGGCTACGTGCAGCAGGATATGTTGTGGGGTGTTTACCCCGGAGAAATCGTCAACTAGCGCGCTTTCCGATCAGACGGAATCGTCTGATCGAAAAGAAATCGCGCCAGATTAATAAGTTGGAGCGTATTCTTGTCGACCAAGTCTGCAACTTGGTCGGAATACACTCTAGCTGCCGCAATTCTTAAGCCGGACGATAACATCGATACGATCTATTTCGGTGCCTTCAGGCGCCGTGGGCAAGCCCTTTATCTCAAGGTTCTCCGCGCCGATATCAAACAGCCTGCCTTCTTTTTCATGATAGAAGTGGAAATGGTTGGAGGTGTTGGTATCAAAAAAACTCCGGTCGCCTTCGATTGCCACTTCGCGCAAGAGGCCAGCCGACGTGAATTGATTGAGCGTATTATAGACCGTGGCCACCGATACCAGCACCTTGGCAGCACGGGCCTCCTGGCGCAAATCTTCCGCCGAAACATGCCTGTCGCCGTTGGAAAACAGGATTTTTGCCAAAGCCAAGCGTTGGCGAGTGGGCCGCAGGCCCACGCCACGCAATTTCTCTGCAATCGCGGCAAGTGAATTCATTATCTACATCGCTGAGTACAATTTGATTTCAGTATAGTCTTTTGGGGGCGGTTTGTGCAATATCATCCGAAACAGGATGATTTTGAGGCTTTTAGCCGATATTAGAGCAGTGCAGATGGGGCCGGAATGACTGAACGGAAATCCAGTTTTCTATACGATGATCTCTTGGCCTGTGGCCGCAGCGAACTGTTTGGCCCCGGCAACGCGCAGCTTCCCCTGCCGCCCATGCTCATGTTTGACCGCATTACCCATGTGGAAGAAAAGGGCGGTGCCCACGGCCTTGGCCGCATTGTGGCCGAATTTGATATTAAACCTGACCTGTGGTTTTTCCCCTGCCATTTCCAGGGTGATCCGGTGATGCCGGGTTGTTTGGGATTGGACGCGCTGTGGCAGCTCACCGGATTTTTTCTGGGCTGGTTGGGCGAACCGGGCCGGGGCCGGGCCTTGGGCGTGGGTGAAGTGAAACTTTCTGGCATGGTAACACCTGCCGTAAAGAAAGTGACCTATGAAGTGGATGTAAAGCGCTTGATTTTGCGCAAGCTGAAACTGGCTGTGGCTGACGGCGTGATGAAAGCCGATGGCGCGGTGGTATATAATGTTGCCGATATGAAGGTCGGCCTGTTCCAGCCGCAAGGCTAAGGAGATCTCAAGATGCGTCGTGTCGTCGTAACCGGAATGGGCATCGTGTCCAGCATTGGCAACAATGTGCAGGAAGTCACCACCTCTCTTCATGATGCCAAATCCGGCATCGTGCGGGCGGAGGATTATGTGCGGCTTGGTTTCCGCTGTCAGGTGCACGGCGCGCCCAATTATGACCTTGATACGATTGACCGCCGTGTCCGCCGCTTCATGGGCGATGGTGCCGCATGGAACTACGCGGCCATGCAACAGGCCATTGCGGATTCCGGCCTCGAAGAAAAAGACGTGAAGAATGATCGCACTGGCCTCATCATGGGCTCGGGCGGCCCATCGACACGAACCCTTGTGGCCGCAGCCGACACCACCCGTGAGAAGGGGCCAAAGCGTGTTGGTCCCTTTGCCGTGCCTGCCGTCATGTCATCCACCAACTCGGCAACCCTTGCCACACCCTTCGGCATTCGCGGTGTGAATTATTCCATCTCGTCAGCCTGCGCCACGTCGGCGCACTGCATCGGCAATGCCGCCGAATTAATCCAGTGGAACAAGCAGGACGTGATGTTTGCCGGTGGTGGCGAAGAGTTGGATTGGACATTGTCCGTCTTGTTCGATGCCATGGGCGCCATGTCGTCCAAATACAACGCAACGCCTGCCGCGGCTTCGCGTGCCTACGACAAAAACCGCGATGGCTTCGTCATCGCTGGCGGCGGTGGCACGGTGGTGCTGGAAGAGCTTGAACACGCCAAGGCGCGGGGTGCCAAAATCTATGGTGAACTCGTGGGCTATGGCGCCACGTCAGACGGTTACGACATGGTTGCCCCATCCGGCGAAGGCGCCGTGCGCTGCATGCGCCAGGCCATGGCAACGGTGAAGGGCAGGATCGACTACATCAATTCCCATGGCACATCTACGCCCGTAGGCGACCGGAAGGAAATTGAAGCCATCCGCGAAGTGTTTGGCGGCGATATTCCGGCCATCTCCTCCACCAAATCCCTCACCGGCCACTCGCTCGGCGCAACCGGTGTGCAGGAAGCCATTTATTGTTTGCTGATGATGAAGAACGGCTTCATGTGCGAAAGCGCCAACATCGAAGAGCTTGATCCAGAATTTGAAGGCCTGCCCATTTTGCGCAAGCGCGTGGATAATGCCAAGATCGACACAGTGATGTCCAACAGCTTCGGCTTCGGCGGCACCAATGCCACGCTGGTAATGCAACGCTATAATGGGTGATAGCCACATGGACGGTTTGATGAAGGGTAAGCGCGGCCTTGTGATGGGTGTCGCGAACGATCACTCCATTGCCTGGGGCATCGCAAGCGAACTGCGCAGGCATGGTGCCGAAATGGCTTTCACCTATCAGGGCGAAGCTTTCGGCAAGCGTGTGAAGCCCCTGGCTGACTCCGTTGGCTCCAAGTTACTTCTCCCTTGTGATGTCGAAGACATTGCAACCGTCGATCATGTTTTTACGGAATTGCAGAAGGCTTGGGGCAAGATTGATTTTCTGGTTCATGCCATCGCCTTTTCCGACAAGAATGAACTTAAGGGAAAATACGCCGATACGTCGCGGGATAATTTTATCCGCACCATGGTGATTTCCTGCTTCTCATTCACCGAGATTGCAAAACGTGCGGCAGCCATGATGCCCAATGGCGGCTCCATGGTGACGCTCACCTATGGCGGCTCCGTGCGGGTCATGCCAAATTACAACGTGATGGGGGTGGCGAAAGCCGCCCTTGAAGCATCGGTGAGATATTTGGCTGCCGACTACGGCCCGCAGGGCATTCGCGTGAATGCCATTTCAGCAGGCCCCATGCGAACCCTCGCCGGAGCCGGCATCGGCGATGCCCGCGCCATGTTCAATTTCCAGAA
>JAHFPK010000445.1 GCA_023266715.1 Hyphomicrobiales bacterium
CGTGGTGATCTGCAGTCACCATCGTATTCCAAACTTCTGCAATGAACTCGGATGGAACTCCGTCCTGAAACAAATCAGACATCGAGTTCACAAAAATCTTTCGCGGCTTTTTCCAACGCAACGGAATGTCCAGCGCTTTCCTTACAAAGTTGAACTTGCCGGTCCATACAGGCCGGCCTCCACTCTTGCGCGTAGTGCCGCGATAAGATGGATGGTCCATCGATTGAAGACGCGCCGCCATCCGCATGGCATAGCAATTGGTGCAGCCCGGCGAAACCATCGTGCAACCCGCAATCGGATTCCACGTTGCGTCAGTCCATTCAATGTCAGAGAGCCCGGCCATTATTTCTTTCTCTTTAAAACTGCAGCGGCAAGCTTTGCTGCAAGCTTAGCTTTAGGGCTTGGGTTTGCCCATGCAAACAACAAAGAATAGTCGTGTCGTCCTTTTCCACCGAGTGGCAGCCAGTCAGCCAGAACACCACCACCAAAGATTGGCTTCATGCATTCTATCATAAATTCGGTCATAATTTTTGGGGTAGATAATTTTTCAAACGCCGGCGCAGGTATGCTATCAAACGATAGTTGACCTGTCTGTTGTCTGGCAAGTTCTTGCCAATCAGCCCCACCAAACAACGCATCAATCGATGCTTCGTGGGTGTAATGTATCTTACCATCATTTCCGACTTGACGATTTACTCCCAAGCCTGCAGGAAAAAGATACCAAAGGTCAATGGCTTTTGTTTGAGCCACACACTTGATTGTATCCCAAACTGCATTGTTTCCAAATGGGTCTAAGAACACAACGGCCCGTGATTGTCGCGAGTGCCTTGCATACCAATCATGTGATCGGCAAAACTCTTGCAGCACTTTATTAGCATCGCCACTTATAACTCTTACGCGAGATGCAAGGTTAGAGTATTCCAAAGCGACCATTGCTTGCAATTCTCTTGCTCTTGTCTTGTCCTTTTCGACAAAAATGTACTCATCAAACGGGACCTTCAATTCCAACGCTCGCCTCGCACTTCCCTTGATGAAACTTGTGGACTCATAAACATCAAATAGAGGCATGCTCTCCCCCACAATGTCGATGCCCCCATTTCCGGCAAAAGCATCAAAATATATTTTGCGGAAGGGTTTCTCACGTGATGGCTGGAATTGAAGTGCCGTAGTAAAGCGATCTAGATATTCCGTGAGCTTATCTAGCTTCAGGTTGGTATCAGGGCTTCCAAATTGTTGCGTGGACCGTTTTGCCAACTCGAAACCTCGCCATCGAACAAAAGTAGAACAGAAATTTGACTACTGCAAGGGATGAATTGCATCCATTTTACCGTACGCACAGGCGATGACCTTGTGGGTTTTTCCGGATCAGGATTTATTTTCCTATGCCTCTTGACACAATATTCCTAGCATGCCATTTATATTCCTGTTTTGTTCTTCATAAGGAAACATCATGGACTGGGACTTGGCCATCAAACGCAACAGCAAAGCGCTCAAAGGGATAGTTGAGGCCCTTTTCGTCCTGCTGGGGCTTGTGGGCGCAGCGACGGTTTCGCGGATTCCGGGTTCAGTCCATTGCGCCGTGCTACGGGTGCTGCGGCCCGCTGAATCCGCCATGCGCCGGCTTATTGTGATTGCGGCGCGGGGTGTCGTGGTGGAACTCGCTCCCTCACGGCCCATGCGGTTGGGGAAAGTCATCGGGAAAGGCGGCGGGAATTCACCCCCCTCCTTCCAGCTCTTCGATCCACGGAAGCGTGTCAAAGGCCCCCGCGCCCGGGCATTCACGCGTCTTGTCCCGCGCATCCATGTCTTCGGGCCCGATCCCCGGGTGGCAGCCCTGTGGCCAGCACCCCGGCCTGTAGTTGAACCCGCACCTGAGCCCGATGGCTTGGTCAACGCCGAACGCATCTCCCGGAGGCTCCAGGCCCTGAAGCTGGCGCTTGATGACCTTCCGCGCCAGGCCAGGCGGCTCGCCCGCTGGCAGCTCCGGCGCAAGAACGCGCCAAATCCCAAGTTCAGGTCACCGCTCCGGCCGGGCCATCCGCCCGGCTACCGCAGGAAGCCTCTTCACGAAGTCGATGAGGTGCTCGCGGAGTGCGATGGGCTTGCCTGGGATGCGATGAAGCCCGACACCTCCTGAAGTGGGGTCCGCGCCCTTATATCAATTAA
>JAHFPK010000446.1 GCA_023266715.1 Hyphomicrobiales bacterium
ATTCGGGCAAGGCAATTGTGGTGAGTGTTACAGAGTTGACGATGCGATCAAACCATGAGTTGCGGTAAAGCGCTGCCATTGCACCCAACAAAAGCGAGAGTGGAACAGCGATGCTGGCAGCCATGGTCGCCAAAAAGAAGGTGTTGTAAAGGCGCGGCGCAATTGTGGTCGAGACATCGCGTTTCATGCTGCCGCTCAGGCCAGAATATGACGATCCGAAATCGCCCTGCAGCGCGTTTCCAATCCATTCAAAATAGCGAACGGTGGCGGGTCGGTCGAGGCCTAGGTCGTGCTTAAATGCTGCCACGGTTTCCGGTGTGGCGCCCTGTCCCAGCACATTCTCGGCATAGCCGCCCGGTAAGAATTCAAGCGCCGAGAAAATGATCACCGACACAGCAAGCAGTGTAAGTATGCCTAATCCTAAACGTTGCAGAACAGTTCTCAGAACTGGATGCATTCTTCCCCTCCGGTGGGCTTCTTTTGTGGCCCTTGTCTTTTGACAGTAGCATAACGATACAGCATCGCCACAAAAAAACCACGCTCAAAACTGCGACCAATCATGTCGCACGAGCGACCAAAGAAAACCCCGCCGGAAGACGGCGGGGTTTTCGTATCAGTAACCGGTGTCCGGTGACTTAAGCAAACCACCAACGTTCCATCATGTAGCCACCGTCGCTGTCCTGGTCTGAGTTCAGCTCGCCATGGGCCACTGCCGTGTTCAACGCGCCGACGAAGTTGTAGAACATCAGCACGACCTGGCCGCCTTCGTCATGAACAAGTTGCTGGCATTCGGCATACATGGCCGCACGCTTTGCTTCATCAAGCTCACTGCGAGCCTGAACCAGAAGTTCATTGAAACGCGCATTCTTGAAATGCGTATCGTTCCACGGCGCGTCGGCTGCAAGCGAAATGGACAGCATCGTATCAACCGTGGGACGGCCGCCCCAATAGCACATGCTCCATGGCTTCTTGAGCCAGACATTGGACCAGTAGCCATCATCCGGTTCGCGGATCACATTGATCTCAATGCCAGCCGCCTTGGCGCTTTCCTGCATCAACAGAGCCGCATCCAATGCGCCAGCGTATGCAGCGTTCGGCGGAACCGAGAAATCGACCTTCAGATTCTCGATGCCGGCCTCCTTCAGAATCGATTTGGCCTTTTCCGGATCGTAGGAATGGACCGGTAGCGGATCAATGGCATATTTCATTGATGAGCCAATGGGGTTGTCGTTGCCTGGTTTGCCATAGCCAAACAGGACCTTGTCCACCAGTTCCTGGCGGTTGATGGAATACATGATGGCCTGCCGCACTGCGGGATTGTCGAATGGCGCCACATCGGTGAGCATCGGTGCCGTATAGGGTGTAGGACCGCTCTGGTTATAGATTTCGGTATTCGGCGCGTTCTTCAACATGTCGATTGTCTTCAAGTCGGCACGGTCGATGAAGTGCACTTCTTCAGAGAGATATGCATTGGTGCGGGCCGCAACATCGGAAATGGTGAGCATTTCGATGGCATCGAACCACGTATCCTTGAAGAAGTTCGGATTACGTTCGCCAACCAGCTTCACGCCGGGATCATAGGACTTGAGGATATAGGGTCCGGCACCGATGCCCTTTTCCCACTCAATCTTGCCATCCGTCGCGGGGTAAATTGACAGATGATAATCAGTGAAACCGTAGGGGAGCTCCACATTGGCAGAGCTGAGTTCAATGACGACCGTATCGGGACCATCAGCCTTAACGCTTGTTACGCCTGGGAGGTATTCCTTTGCCGGCGACTTCGAGTCCGGGCCGATGTGATAGTTGATGGTGGCAACCACGTCGGACGAGTCGAGGGTCTTGCCGTTGTGGAAAGTAATGCCCTTGCGCAGCTTGACGATCCATTTCTTGGCGCCATCGACTGGCTCAAAGGACTCGGCAACATGCATGATCAGCCCGCCTTTGGGATCAAGCTGCGTGAGCGGCGCGCCCATGACCGATTTGCCAAATTGGAAGTTGAATCCGTTGGCCCACGTGGCTGGATCCAGCGAGTCGGTCGTTGATCCGTGTCCCGACCCGTACTTGAAGGTGCCACCCTTCTTTGGTTCAGCCCGTGCTGCCGTAACAAACATGGCATTGGCGGCTGTAACCGTCACGCCCGAAGCCATTACAAACTGCATAAAATCG
>JAHFPK010000004.1 GCA_023266715.1 Hyphomicrobiales bacterium
CCTCAGCAAAGAAATCAAAGGTTGTCATTTTTGCTTCCGGTTCGGAAGTTGAAATCGCCATGGAAGCAAAGGCAACTTTCGACAAAGCCGGAACGCCAACCCGCGTTGTGTCAGTTCCCTCGATAGAACTCTTCGAGAAGCAATCCAGGGCCTACAAGGAAAAGCTGCTTGGTACCGAGAAAACTCGCATCGCCATTGAAGCGGGCGTGGCCCAGGGCTGGAACCGCTACATTGGCAATGATGGTGTGTTTATCGGTATGAAGACCTATGGCGCATCTGCTCCGGCCGAAGCGCTTTATAAGCACTTCGGCATTACGGCTAAAGCCATTGTCAAAGCCGCAAAGAAGTAAGGTACGTCATGCCCGCCTTTCGCACCCTTGATGATGTTGATGTCGCCGGCAAGCGTGTTGTCATCCGGCTTGACCTCAATGTTCCGGTTGAAAATGGCAAGGTGACTGATGCAACGCGTATTGAACGCGTGGTGCCAACACTCCGCGAACTTCTGGACAAGAACGCGGCGGTCATTGTGCTGGCCCACTTTGACAGGCCCAAGGGCAAGGTCGTGCCTGAAATGTCGCTGGGGCCCGTGGCCCCCGCCCTTCAATCCAGTCTCGGCCGCCCAGTGAAATTTGTTTTCACCGACTGGCTCGCAGCACCTTCTATTTCAATGAAGCCCGGTGAATGCGTGCTGATGGAAAACACGCGCTACCACGCAGGCGAAGAAAAAAACGATGCAAGCTTTGCCAAAATGCTGGCGAGCCTTGGTGATATCTTTGTGAATGACGCCTTCTCCGCCGCTCATCGCGCTCACAGTTCGACCGAAGGCATTGCCCATTTGATTCCAGCCTATGCGGGCCGCGCCATGGAGGCCGAACTTCGCGCCCTTGAACAGGCTTTGGAAAAACCAAAACGTCCTCTTGTCGCTGTGGTTGGTGGTGCAAAGGTTTCAAGCAAGCTCGAACTCCTTGGAAATCTTTCCGGCCTTGCCAACACCATCGTCATCGGCGGCGGCATGGCCAATACATTTCTGGCGGCCCAGGGTTACCCGGTAGGCAAATCCCTGTGCGAGCATGATCTGCTTCCGACCGCCAAGGAAATTGTCGCCTCAGCAAAATCAAAAGGCTGCACCCTGCTGCTGCCAACCGATGTTGTGGTAGCCAAGGAATTCAAAGCCAATTCACCCAGCCGCACTGTCAAAATTGCCGATGTCGCTGCCGATGACATGATCCTTGATGCCGGCGCTGATACAGTGGCCCGTATCAACGCCGCCTTTGACGCCGCAAAAACCGTTGTCTGGAACGGCCCGCTCGGTGCTTTCGAACTCACACCGTTTGACAAGGCAACTGTTGCCTGTGCCAGGCATGTGGCCAAGCTTACAACGTCCGGCCGCCTCGCTTCGATAGCAGGCGGCGGTGACACGGTTGCGGCCCTCAACCACGCGGGCATGGCAGATGACTTTACCTATATTTCAACCGCCGGCGGCGCATTCCTTGAATGGCTCGAAGGAAAACCATTGCCCGGCCTCAAAGCTCTGGAGAGGAAATGACAATGACCAACAAATTAGCAGACATTGCCTACCGCATGGTGGCTCCCGGCAAGGGCATTCTCGCCGCCGATGAAAGCACGGCCTCAATCGCCAAGCGCCTCGAATCCATCAACACCCCGTCAACCGCTGATACGCGCCGCGACTATCGCGAAATGCTATTCGGTGCCGCCGAAGCGATGAAGGCAAATATTTCGGGCGTCATCCTGTTTGACGAATCGCTCCGCCAGAAGGCCCGCAACGGCACACCCCTTGTAGATGTGATCAAATCAACCGGTGCCGTTCCAGGGATCAAGCTCGATACCGGCGCAAAACCGCTTGCCCTCTCTCCCGGTGAAACTGTGACCGAAGGCCTTGATGGCCTGGCAGCGCGTGTTGAAGAATACGCCAAGCTTGGCGCCGAATTCGCCAAGTGGCGCGCCGTGATTGATATCGGCAAGAACATTCCAAGCTATAATGCCATTCACGCCAACGCCCACGCCCTGGCCCGCTATGCCGCTATCTGTCAGGAGGGCGGCATCGTTCCCATGGTTGAGCCCGAAGTTCTGATGGATGGCGATCATGACATCGACACCTGCATGCGCATCAGCGAATGGGTCCTGAAGGAACAATTCCAGGAACTCTATTATGCCGGCGTGAAGCTCGAAGGGATTATCTTGAAACCCAACATGGTGATCTCCGGCAAGAAGTGCGCAATCCAGGCCAGCCAGGAAGAAGTTGCCGAGAAGACCCTGATTGTCCTGAAGCGCTGCGTGCCCACCGCCGTGCCTGGAATTGCCTTCCTCTCAGGCGGCCAATCCAGCAAGGATGCAACGGCGCACCTGAGCTTGATGAATGCTGCTGGCCCGCTTCCCTGGAAGCTCACCTTCTCCTACGGCCGCGCTTTGCAGGCCGACGCCTTGAAGGCCTGGGGCGGAAAGGACGCCAATATTGAAGCGGGCCGCGCCGCATTTTCGCACCGCGCCAAGATGAATGCCCTTGCCTCCGTTGGCAAATGGTCGAAGTCACTGGAAAAATAGTTTTCCCCGTCGCAATGGCAACGCCCCGCCTCTTCCTCGTGGCTCCGGTTGACCTGGGCGCCGACCAGATATTGGCCTGTGCAACGGCGGCCTGTGCCGCGGGTGACGTGGCCAGCATCGTTGTTGCATCCGGAGTCTTGCAAGCCGTAACAAGAAAACTTCAAGGCCTTGGCCTCGCTGTTCTCGCAAACGGCTATGCAAACGCAAAATGTGATGGCGTGCACCTCAACGGGGTCGAAGATGATATCGTCGAGGCGCGTCGCACCCTTGGCAAAGACCTCATCATCGGTGCCTATTGTGCTGCCTCCCGCCACACAGCCATGCAGGCGGCAGAAGACGGCGCCGATTACATCGCCCTCTCGCAGGATACTTACGCTCCAGGCGAGCCCATCATCGGCTGGTGGGCAGACCTCTTTGAAATTCCCTGTGTCGCCTTCGATCCCGTGGAGACCGGCAAGCTTGACATATTGCTGCCGCAGAAGCCCGACTTTATCCGCCCCTCGGACGCCATGTGGGCTTCCACCGGGGAGGCGCAGCGGATTGTGTCCGAGCTTACGCAGCGGATGACTTGATGAAATATGTCCTGTCACTTCTTGTCCTGTTAACGGTGAGCGCCCCGGCACTGGCTGCAGCAACGTTTGAAGAAGCCGTGGCCCTCTTCGAGGACAAGGAATTCAAATCGGCCCGCGAGATTGCCGAGGCCCTTGCCAATGATGGCGATGCCCGCGCCATGGCCATGATGGGCGCCTTCTATCAAACCGGCAGTGGCGTAAAACCTGATCTCAAAAAGGCTGTTTCATGGTTCACCAAGGCCGCTGAAAAAAACCATCCCGGCGCACAGTTCTCGCTCGCCATGCTTTATCTCGACGGGTCGCTCGGAAGTCCAGACGCGGACAATGGCGCGAAGTGGCTGCAAAAAGCGGCGGAGGGTGGCAACCCGCAAGCCCAGTACAATTTGGGCCTGCTTTATACTGGCATTTACGGAACTCCGCCCGAATGGCCCAAGGCTGCCTCGTGGTTCAGGAAAGCGGCGGACCAGGGTTTTGCCGAGGCGCAATATAATCTGGGTCTGCTCTATCTGGATGGCAACAGTGTTGAAAAAGACCAGCGCACCGCAGCCGAGTGGTTTTCCAAGGCAGCGCTGCAGGGTCTTCCCGAAGCCGCCATGGATTACGGCGTGCTGGTATTCCGCGGCGAGGGTGTTCAGAGAGATGAAACCGTGGGCGCGAAATGGATGCTCATTGCGGCGCGGCGTGGCAATGTCGTGGCGCAAAACCGCATTGCGAAACTTTTTGCCACCGGGCGCGGTGTCACCCTTGACCCCATCGAAGCAATGAAATGGAATATCCTGGCAAGCAAGGGTGGTCGCACCGACCCGTGGTTGGATGATTTTGCCGCTAAACAACCCGAGGCACAGAAAAAAGAAGCCCAGGCTCGCGCCACTTCATTCGAGCCTGAACCGCAGAAGAGCGGGAACTAACCGCTCAAGCCTGTCCGCCACCGCCAACAATATCACGCGCTGCCTTTTCGAGCACGGCGCGGATACGCGTTGCTTCTTCATCCGTCCATGGCCCTTGCCGCATATGCAGGGAATGGCGCAGCGTATGGAACGCTTCACGCACCATGTCCGGTGTTGAGTGATTGCTAAATGCCTGGGCTGCCAAATCCATGCGCGCCATGACACCGTCAACAGCCGCCTTGTTTTGAGTCAGGAATGCCATGCCTTCAGGCGTGATGGTGTAAAGCTTCTTGCCGCCGCCAACTTCCTCGCTTCGCAAATGGTCCTGTTCAACAAGCAAAGTCAGGGTTGGGTAAACCACACCGGGGCTTGGCGCATAGGCGCCCGCAAACTTTTCTTCGATGGCGCGGATCAGGTCGTAGCCGTGGCGCGGTTTTTCCGCGATGAGGGCAAGCAGCAGGAGGCGCAAGTCGCCTTGGCCGAACATGCGCATGCCGCGGCCGCCAAAACCGCCCGGGCCGCGCCCAAAACCAAAGCCATCCCGCCCTCTTCCAAAGCCACCACCACGCCCACGCGGACCACATTCATGTTGCATGGCCGACCGGCCGCTCCGCCCAAACCCGTGATTTTCATGAAACTGTCTAAACATTCGATATTCCTTTCAATAATATCTTAAGCTTTATTTTAAGATATATCTTAACATAGGAATGTCAAGGGTTCTCGTGAAAAATTCGCCGCCTAGCGTTCCGGGTTGAGGTTTGCTAACTCCCAGGCACAATTAACAAGGATAATTCTGTGGCCGCCTCTCCCTCCATGACCATCATGATTGCCGCTGTTCGCAAGGCCGCCCGCGGCGTTCAGCGTGACTTCGGCGAACTCAGCAATTTACAGGTTTCCGTCAAGGGTCCCGGCGACTATGTAACTGCCGCTGACAAGCGCTGCGAAAAAGTCCTGCGGGCGGAGCTTGAAAAGGCCAGGCCCGGCTACGGCTTCCTGATGGAAGAATCAGGCGCCGTGACGGGCACCGACCCGGACCACCGCTTCATCATCGATCCCATCGATGGCACCACGAACTTCATGCACTCGCTTCCCCTCTTTGCCATCTCCGTGGCGCTGGAACGGAAAGGCGAGACCGTTGCCGCCATCACCTATAACCCCATCACTGATGAAATGTTCACTGCCGAAAAAGGCGCCGGCGCATTCCTCAATAACAAGCGTTTGCGCGTGGCCAACCGCAAGGACATTCACGAAGCGCTTCTGGGCTGCGGCATTCCCCATCGCGGCCGCGACGGCCAGGCGAAAAACCGTGCGGAAATTTCACTGCTCCAGGCCAAAGCCATCGGCATTCGCAGGCTTGGTTCAATCACCCTTGAACTCGCCTATCTCGCCGCCGGCCGCATTGACGGATTTTGGGAACGCGGCATGAGCCCCTGGGACCTGGCTGCAGGCATTCTGCTCATTCGCGAGGCTGGTGGCTTCACCAGTGACTGCGACGGCGATGCAAACCCGTTGCAAACCGGAAACATCGTCGCAGCGAACGCTGACTTGCTGCCCCTCATCAAAAAAGAATTGGCAGCGGCAAAGAAGATCGCCGGCGCCTAGCTCTTTCCCAAATCCCAATCTATGGGCTCTTCGCCCTGGGCAACCAGAAATTCATTGGCTCTGGAAAATGGCCGCGACCCGAAAAAACCGTTATGCGCCGACAGTGGCGATGGATGCGCCGAAGCCAGCACCAGATGCCGCTGACGGTCAACGAAAGCGGCCTTCCTCTGCGCATAAGACCCCCAAAGAATAAATACGACAGGCCGCGGCTGGTCATTGACCAGCCGGATCACTGCATCGGTGAAGCGTTCCCAGCCCTTGCCCTGGTGCGATGCCGCCAGCCCCGCCTCAACGGTGAGAACCGCATTGAGCAGCAATACGCCCTGCCTTGCCCAGGCTTCAAGATTTCCATGGGATGGCGCTTTCAATCCGAGGTCGCTCTCCATTTCCTTATAGATATTGATGAGCGAGGGCGGCGGCCTCACACCAGGCTTCACTGAAAAACAAAGCCCGTGGGCCTGGCCTTCGCCATGATAGGGATCCTGCCCCAGGATCACCACGCGCACCTGCTCCAGCGGCGTGGCATCAAGGGCATGAAACCATTCGGAGCCTTTGGGAAAAATGCGCTTGCCCTTTTCCCGCTCTCCAACCAAGAAATCTCTCAGCGCCGCCATATAGGGCGCATCAAACTCAGCCTGAAGCGGAGCCTTCCAGCTTTCATGCAGCGTGACCATATCCCTTCATGGCGGATTCCCAGGCGTGAGATCAAGAGGCTGAATCGCAGCTTGATTATTTTTCAGCTTTGATGAAATCCAGAAAAGCCCGCAAGGGCGGCGGCATGTGTTTGCGGCTTGGATAATAAATAAACGGTCCGGAAAATGGTGCACACCAGTCTTCAAGTATCGGCAACAATGCTCCGTTTGCAACTTCATCTTCAATAAACTCGCTGAATGACGACATGACGCCAAGCCCCGCAATCGCCGAAGCTTTTGCCACCTCGAGTGAATTTGTAATCACGAGGCTTGGCGGATCAATGCGCACAACAGCGCCTTCGCGCTCAAACTCCCAAGGCGGCATGACGCCACTTAAAAACCGGTGCCGGATGCAACTGTGTTTGAGCAAGTCTTCGGGATGTGAAGGCGTGCCATGCGTTTTCAGATAATCTGGCGAAGCAACTGTCATAAACCGCTGTGACCGGGGCCCAAGCGGCACGGCAATCATGTCCAGCTCCAATCTTTCATCGTAACGTACGCCCGCATCGTAGCCTTTCGCAAAAACATCCGAATAGGTGTTCTCGGCAATAATCTCGATTGAAATGCGTGGATGCGCCCGCAGGAAGCGCACAACAATTGGCGGCAGGATGACCTGCGCCACGATAGTTGGAACATTCAAACGAAGCGTTCCACTTGGCGTGTCCCCCACGTCGCTGAGACCATCCAGCATTGTGGCAATGTCACTCAGCGCTGGCGAAAGGCGCGCCAAAAGCTGCTGACCGGCGTCGGTGAGCGTCACGCTGCGCGTGGTGCGGGTCAGCAGCCTCACCCTCAATCTGGCTTCCAGCCGGCGCATCGCGTCACTCAGCGAAGTGGCGGAAATGCCCCGCAGCGCAGCCGCTTTTCGAAAGCTTCGCAATTCGGCCACCGCCGCGAACGCTTCCAGGTCAGCCAATGGTAATCGTCTCATTGTGCGTTTTCCCGTACAACCTATTTAGAACTAACCGGATTATCGCATATATCCGCATCCGATAGAAGGAGGAGGAATAGGAAACAGGAGAAAGCAAAATGAAATACGTTCAACTCGGCAAAACCGGTCCACAGGTTTCGGCCCTCGGCTTGGGCTGCATGGGCATGTCCGGCACGTATGGCCCGTCCGATCGGGCCGAAAGCATCGCCACAATTCATGCCGCCATGGAAGCCGGTATTACCCTCTTCGACACCGGCGACTTCTACGGCCTGGGGCACAATGAAATGCTCATCGGCGAGGCCCTCAAAGGCAAGAACCGCGACAAGGCCTTTATCAGCGTCAAATTTGGTGGCTTGCGCGATCCCGCCGGTGGCTGGACCGGAATTGATGCACGGCCTATCGCCGTTAAAAACTTCCTCGCCTATACCCTACAACGCCTGGGCGTGGAGTACATTGATATCTATCGCCCGGCCCGCCTCGATCCTGCTGTGCCCATTGAAGACACCATTGGCGCCATTGCCGATTTGGTGAAGGCTGGCTACGTGCGCCACATCGGGCTTTCCGAAGTGGGCGCTGAAAGCATCCGGCGCGCTGCGGCGGTTCACCCCATCGTGGATTTGCAGATTGAGTATTCGCTTATTTCACGGGGCATTGAAGCCGCTATTCTGCCGGCCTGTCGCGAGCTTGGCATCAGTATTACCGCCTATGGCGTCCTCTCACGCGGATTGATCAGCGGCCATTGGCAAAAGGGTCAGGAAACCAGCAAAGATTTCAGGGCCTTTAGCCCACGATTTCAAAAAGAGAACATCGACAGGAATCTGGCGCTGGTGGAAGTATTGCGAAAGGTGGCCAATGCCAAGGGCGCAACTGTTGCACAAATGGCCATAGCCTGGGTTGCTGCAAAAGGCACTGATATCATCCCGCTCGTTGGTTCACGTAAACGTTCGCAGCTCAATGAAAGCCTCGGTGCACTTGACCTTAAACTCAGCGCGGAAGACCTTAAGGCGATTGAGCAGGCAATCCCCAGGAACGCTGCGGCAGGAACCCGCTATGACGCAAAGCAGATGGCCCATCTCGACAGCGAAAAATAAAATCTAAAACACAAAGGCCGCGGACTTTTCAAATCCACGGCCTTCAAAACTCAAAAACTTAAACTGGCTTAGAAACCGCCGCCAGCTCCATTGCCGCCGCCTGCGCCAAAGCGCTTGGGCTTCTCTATCTTCTTTGGCATCGGTAGCAGACCTTCGCGCTGCAGCTTCTTGCGGGCCAGCTTGCGCGTGCGGCGCACCGCTTCCGCCTTCTCGCGGGCCTTCTTTTCCGATGGCTTTTCAAAATGTCCGCGCAGCTTCATTTCGCGGAAAATGCCCTCACGCTGCATCTTTTTCTTGAGGACTTTCAGGGCTTGATCGACATTGTTGTCACGAACTACGACTTGCAAGTGCTACCTCGAATTTGGTCAAAGTTGAATTGGTTTAAACGAAACCCCCATTGGGAGCTCCCAAAAGTGGGCGTGGCGTACCACAGCCCGTCATCCCTGTCGAGGGGTCAACACATTTATATGCCCCATCTTGCGGCCCCGGCGGGCCTCAATCTTGCCGTAGAAATGCACGCCTGCGCCGGAACGGCTCGCATAATCAGCCCAATTATCGCTCTCGTATCCCAGAATATTATGCATGACCACGTTGGAATGGCGGGCCGTGCTGCCCAAAGACCAGCCGGAAATGGCGCGGATATGCTGCTCAAATTGCGAAACCGCGCAGGCATCCTGGGTCCAATGGCCGGAATTATGAACCCGCGGTGCTATCTCGTTAACGATCAGCTTCGTGCCTGAAACAAACATTTCAATCCCCATCACCCCCACATAGTCCAAGGCCCCGATAATCGTCCTGGCCATGTCGCGCGCCTCCTCCGCCGTTGCCCGCGAAATGCTGGCGGGCACCGTTGAGGTCCTGAGAATATGATTTTCGTGTTGGTTCTCCGGCACATCATAAACCGCAATCGCACCATCCCAGCCGCGCGCCGCAATCACCGAGATTTCCTTGTTGAAAGAAATGAAGCCTTCGAGAATGGCAGGAGCCTTGCCGATTTCGGCCCAGGCCGCCGCAGCCGATGTCTTTTCCTCAATCTCACTCTGACCCTTGCCGTCATAACCAAAGCGCCGCGTTTTCAAGACCGAAGGTCTGCCGATGCGGGCAATGGCATCTTCCAGATCAGCTTCGCCATTCACCGCCGCAAAGCGCGCAACCGGAATTCCCAAACCGGCTATGAAGGTTTTTTCGTCAACCCTATCCTGCGCGGTTTTAAGCGCGGCAGAACTTGGAGCAAGCACCGAAAGTTTTTCAAGAAAGGCCGCCGTATCGCCCGGCACATTCTCAAATTCATAGGTGACGACATCAACGCTCCTTGCGAATTCCTTCAGTGCCGCGAAGTCATGATAATCCGCCACCATATGCGCCGCAGAAACCTGAAACGCCGGGCTGTCTTCCTCCGGCGCAAAGATGTGGCACTTCAAGCCGAGCTGGCCCGCGGCAAGCGCCAGCATGCGCCCCAATTGCCCGCCGCCTAAAATGCCAATCGTCGAACCCGGCGCTAAAGGTTTTGCAAAACGCATCAAGCATCGTCCTTGGGCGTGATGGCAACGCCTGCCGTCTGCTTCTCGCGCCAGGCCTCAAGTCTTTTGGCAAGCGCTTTATCGCTCAACGCCAGAACGCTGGCGGCAAGCAGGCCCGCGTTCGTGGCGCCCGCCTTGCCGATGGCCAAGGTGCCCACCGGAATTCCGGCCGGCATTTGCACAATGGACAGCAGCGAGTCCTGACCCGAAAGCGCCTTCGATTCAACCGGCACGCCAAATACCGGAAGTGTGGTCAAAGCCGCCACCATCCCGGGCAGATGGGCAGCCCCGCCGGCGCCTGCAATAATCACCTTGATTCCTTCCGCCTTGGCGCCCCCGGCAAAATCATAAAGCCGCTTGGGCGTGCGGTGCGCTGAAACGATCCGCGAGTCGTGGGCCACGCCCAAAACATCCAGAATTTCAGCGGCATGCTTCATCGTGGCCCAGTCCGACTGGCTGCCCATGACAATGGCGACAGGTGCTTTCAAAATGCCTAGCCTTTCAAGCAATAATGTTGGGAATCAGCATGTTCTCGATCTTTTGTATCTGGTCTTTCAAATCGAGCTTCATTTTTTTCAGCCGCCTGAGTTGCAGTTGATCGCCTGTTCCGGTTTCCTCAAGCGAGGCAATCGCCGTGTCAAGGTCACGGTGCTGCTGCAGCAAATTCTGCAGCTTTGACCGAAGCGCAACCTCCTGCAACGTGTCCATAGGCCTTAACCTGCTCCCAAAGCCTTGATTTCAGCCACCTTCAACTATGCCTTTGAAAGCCGTTCGACAAGCCCCCAAGTCTATGTCATCATGCTGTCGTTAACTTGAGCATTAACGGAGGACATTAATGAACCTTCAGGCCCACTTGAGTGAGTTGATATCCAAGCATAGAGCATTAGAAAAGGAATTGGCCGACGCAATCGCCCATCCTGCCTCCACCGACCAGGAAATCGCCGAAATCAAGCGCCGAAAACTCAAGATCAAGGATGAAATCACCAGGCTGGAAAACCAATCCCACGCCGCCTGACAGGGTTTAGGTCTGAATTACATTAAAGCGAGAAGGCCAAGCGAGATTCGACCTTCTGCCTGATGTTATATTTTTTTCACTTGTTGCATCTCTCCATAGCCGCCCACCGAGGCGGCCTTTCAGATTGGGTTCCAGACTCGAAGGCCAGTGATGGAAAGGGGGAGTAAGAAAACTCAATCAAAATCAAATGCACGCATATCCAACCGCGATAATTACCGCTCCAACAAAAAATGCGCACGCGGAGATCATTGCTAAGACTCTATGAAACCAGAACCAGAATCTGCGATACGGCATACGCCCCGCATGAGCCAAAGACGACTCTACTCTAAAAAAGTTTATTGTAGCAGCAAGCAGTATCCCGATTGCAAAGCACACCAAAGCAAAGATGGCTGCTTTCTTTGGACCTGTGCTCTGTTGGAGGATGAACTGAAGAAGTGTGAGCATTGAAGCGGCCCCAGCGCCATTGATAGTCAGAAGCCCCTTAACTCCTTCATTGGTCATATCCATGCGATTTTGTCTGGCCGATAGTTTCTCTTGGGTTGCCATTTGCGCACTTTCTTCTTTCATCACCTATTCTTCTCAAACTTCCTTCGCCTTCTCCCGCAGCTTGAGTTTTTGATTTTTGACAGAGCTCATCTCGGTTTGTCCGGCAGACCATTATGAGGTCCGAGTTTGCGCTCCGGCTTGTCCTTCCAGTGTCTTTCACCTATTTCCGCATTTCGCTTTGGGTGAAGCGGGTAATCGATCCGACTGCGTTCCCGCGATGCTTCACCAACCACAAGTAGGCGCACGTCGCTTTCGCTGTTGTTTATAAATGTATGCGCAATCCCAGTTCCCGCCGGAAAGCCAACACCATCGCCAGGTTGCAGCCGCTTGAGATAGCCATCAAGCCAAAGGTCGGGCGTGCCTTCAAGCACATAAACAAACTCTTCTTCATCTGCCTCCGCATGTGGCCAGGATACCCGCCTCCCCGGCAGCAAGCGTTCATGATGGATGCCGAGCCGCATCAGATTTAATTGTGGCGAGAACGACGCGCTGATGCAGGTCAGCTCTTCTGAATTTGGATAGTGCTGGTCGTCGCTCCCCTCAATGCGGGAATAATGGGTGACAATTCCGGCAAATCGGTCATCTGCAGTCATGGTCAAACCTCCTTCGCCTTATCCCGCAGTTTGAATTTCTGAATTTTTCCCGTGCTCGTCTTGGGCAGTTCCGTGAACACCACATGCTTTGGCACTTTGAACTTGGCCAAGCCCTTCCGGCACCACTCCATAATATCTTCCGCACTGGCTACCTTCCCCGGCTTTAACTCCACGAAGGCACATGGCGTTTCACCCCATTTCTCATCGGGCTTGGCCACAACGGCAGCGGCTTGGATGGCGGGATGTTTGTAGAGGCAATCCTCCACTTCAATTGAAGAAATATTCTCGCCCCCTGAAATGATGATGTCCTTTGAGCGGTCCTTGAGCTGGATGTAATTGTCGCCATGCATCACGCCCAAATCGCCGGAATGGAACCAGCCGCCCCTGAAGGCCTCTGCCGTGGCTTTTGGATTCTTGAGATAGCCCTTCATCACGATATTGCCGCGAAACATCACCTCGCCCATCGTCTCGCCATCGGCGGGAACCCGCGCCATCGTCTCGGGATTCATTACGGTCAAATCCTCAAGCGGAGGATAGCGAACGCCTTGCCGCGCCTTTTTCTTGGCCCGTGCCGGGCCATCAAGCTCATCCCACAAAGCCTTCCAGTCATTCACCGTTGCGGGGCCATAGGTTTCAGTGAGGCCATAAAGATGGGTGACGTTGAACCCCTGCCCTGCCATGGCGGAAAGCACGGCTTCTGGCGGCGGCGCTGCGGCAGTCAGGAACTGCACTGTATGAGCAAGTTTGCGCTTTTCATTTTCAGGCGCATTGAGAATGGTGGACATTACAATCGGTGCGCCGCAGAGATGCGTCACGCCATTGTCCGCCAGCGATTCCCAAATCAGCTTTGAGCGCACCCAGCGCAAGGTTACATGGGTGCCGGCGACAACCGAAATAGCCCACGGAAAGCACCAGCCATTGCAGTGGAACATTGGCAGCGTCCACAAATAAACCGGATGCTTTGGTATGCCCGCCGCCAGCACATTGCCCTGTCCCATGAGGTAGGCGCCACGGTGATGGTAGACCACGCCCTTAGGATTTCCCGTCGTGCCCGACGTGTAATTCAGCGAAATCGCTTCCCATTCGTCAAAAGGCCAAAGCCACTCAAATTCCGCATCACCACTGGCGATAAATTGCTCGTATTCGATCGAACTCAGCCGCTCGCCATCAACCGCAAACTCCGGATCGACGTAATCGATAACGATTGGTTTGGGCCCTTTCATCAGCTGAATCGAATTCTTGGAAAGACCTGCGAACTCCTTGTCCACAATCAGGAATTTCGTTTCGGCGTGGTCCAGGGAAAAGCCGATTGTCATGGCATCAAGCCGGGTGTTCAAGGTGTTGAGAACAGCCCCCATCATCGGCACGCCGTAGTGGCATTCCAGCATCGCCGGCGTATTGGCGAGGATCACCGAAACCGTATCGCCCTTCTTGATGCCCGCTTTCACCAGCGCCGAGGCAAGCTTCCGCGCCCGCGCATAGAACGTGGCGTAACTCATGCGCTGCTTGCCATGAATGATTGCAACGTGCTCGGGATAGACCGAAGCCGACCGGGCCAGAAACGAAAGCGGGGTGAGCGGCTGGTAGTTGGCGGGTGTCTTGTCGAGGTCGATGTCATAGATGGACATGGAGCACAATCCCTTGGGTCAGAATTGCCTCATACTGTAAAAATTCGCTGCCAAAGTGAAGCTAAACTTTAGCTGGGGCGCAGTCTGATACTAAGCGTCCATCGCCAGCATGTGGTCGAAATCGCCTTGCGCAGCGGTGCCGTGCCACCAGCGCGAAACCGGAGCCATGGCAAACCAAATGGCCAAGGTGAGCATCCATGCGAGATAACTGTCCACCGCATAGTGCCAGCCCAGATGAATGGACCCGATAAAAATCAGGATGGCGTGGGCGGTGAGCAAATGGCCCGCAAAACGGCTGACCTGGTAGCCCGCAAGTGCAAACAGCAGGGCCGAACCATTGTGCATGGAAGGCATGGCCGAGATGCCTCTTACGATCACCGAGTTGTCGACATAGCCCTGCCACAGCTCGTCCTGCACTGGAAGCGCCCAGATCGGCACCACTTCGTTCACGCCACGCAAATAGGCCATGAGATCGGCGTAAGGATCAGGCGTGAACCCCAACCGGCCATAAAAGCATGGGCCGCCCGATGAAAACCAGATCGCCAGCACGCCGCCGATAAAAATCCACATGGCGAAGAAGCTCAGGAAAAACCGGGTGCGGAGTTCACTTGGCCTGTCGGCAAAGGCAAAATGCACCCACATCATCCACGTGACGAGGAACCAAAGATTATAATTGATATTGATGAGAAAGGTGATCGGCGCATAGCCCAGCAGGGGCTGCAACCAAACCCATGGTTGGGTGCCGAAGTGCAGAACCTCATCCAGGTGGGAAAAATATATATCCCAGGAAAGGGGATTCAGAACCGGAATTGCCGCCTTGAGATTTGCAAACACATACATGAAAACCATCATGATCATGACCATGGGAAGGCCATTGGCCATCCGACTTCTGCTGACCAGAAAATCTTTGATGTCTTTCGCCAAGGCAGGGATGGGCCGTTCCGGCTTCACGTGCCTGGCAATGTGGTAAAACCGCATAATAAAGACGCACAGAAAAATAAAAACAACGGACAGCCCCAGGAAACCGATTGTAGCCACCAAGAGATTGGTTGGAATGACATCGGGGCGCAGATGGAGCAGAACGGTGAAACCGGCGTAATAGACGGTGACAATTGCGATAAAAATGCCGTGCGCCGAAATGCTTTGCCGCAGGAGACTGAAAAACCCGTTTGCAGGCAAGGCATCAGTTCTTAGGTTCGTGACCGCACGCATTTCCATCATTCACTGCCTGTACTCAAGTGGCGGCAAATATGGCCAGAACGCACTTAAATTTGGTTAAGCCAAACATCTCCTATGGTAAACAATCCGCTAACCCTGTACGTCCAGCGTGCCCCACGCTATTGAGAAATCTGAATTTCTCCGGATCCCCATGACACGAAACTTACCGCCACAAGCCCGCTGGGCTACCTTCAACCTGTTTTTGCTCCACGGTACGATGCTGGGTTCCTGGGTGCCCCACATTCCCTTGGCCAAGGAACGCCTCGATGTCGGCCCCGCCGTATTTGGCTTGGCGCTCTTGGCAATCGCCGCAGGGGCTGTCACGGCCATGCCCCTGACCGGGGCCATGATCAATCGCTACGGCAGCGCCCGCGTAGTCCTGGCCACAGGTGTGCTTTTCTGCCTCGCCTTTGCTGGACCTATTCTTTCACCGACGCTCATACCCTTTGTCATCATGGGCTACCTTCTCGGCGCCTTCCTTGGCAGCATGGATGTTGCCATGAATGCCCACGGCATCGCCGTTGAACGGGCCCTGAAAAGCCCGATCATGTCCATGCTCCACGGCGGCTTCAGCATCGGCGGCATGGTCGGTGCCTTTCTCGGTGCCTGGGCCTTGAAGTATGTCGGTGAATTTATCCACATCGCCCTGGTGGGTGCGGCCTGTCTCGTTCTGCTTCTCGTATCAGTTCAGTTCCTGTTGCCCAGCACTATCGACAAGGGGCTGTCAGATACCCATTTCGGCTGGCCGACAAAAGCAACCATCGGTCTTGGTCTCCTGTGTTTTCTCGCCCTCATGGCCGAAGGCTCCGTGCTGGATTGGAGCGCCATTTATTTTACCACGGAGTACAAGGTGGATGCGGGAACCGCGGGGCTTGCCTATGCCTTCTTCTCCGGCGGCATGGCCGCATCCCGATTCACCGGTGACTGGCTGCGCCTGAAATTCGGTGCGGTAACCATGGTCGTTGCCAGCGCCCTTCTCACTGCCATAAGCATCGCACTTGCTGTCAGCGTTTCATCTTTCTTGACCGCAGTGGTTGCCTTCACATTCGCAGGTATCGGCATCGGCAATGTGGCGCCCGTCCTGTTTGCAGGCGGCGGACGGTTGGAACCCGAAGCACCCGGGCGCGGCATCGCCGCCGTCACCACGCTGGGTTATGCAGGCTTCCTCGCGGGCCCGCCACTGATCGGGTTTGCCGCACAGCTCACCAGCCTGGGCCAGGCCTTCTGGCTCATTGTTATCGCCAGCCTTGTCATCGCGGTCTTTGGCAGCATGGTACGCGCCGCGGACACTTACTAATCCAAAGGATATGCGTTAGGTTCACGTCATGAGCTTCAAGGGAAAACGGATTATTGTCACCGGCGCCGGACGGGGCTTGGGCGCTGCTTTTGCCGTGGTGTTGGCTGATGCCGGAGCCGAAGTGATCATGACCGGCCGCAATATGGAAAATCTCACGTCTCTGGCCGGGTCAATCAAGCTGCGCACCGGCAAGAGACCGGAAACACTGCACATTGATTTGGCTGACATCAGCCAGACCACGCTTGCGGCCAAAAAAATGCGCGATGATGGCACCCCTTTGGATATTCTCATCAACAATGGCGCCCAATGGCTTCCCGGCCCTTTGGACAGCCACGATGCCTATGCCATTGCCAACACCATCACTGGCAACGTAACCGGCACCTTGCTGTTTACCCGCGGGCTTCTGCCGCTCCTTGAAAAGTCCAGCGCCGGCGACATTCTGAATATTGTCTCGACCAGCGGCATCCACAATGTGCCGCTGCAGGGCGCTTCAGTTGCCTATATCGCATCCAAGCATGGCCAAGCCGGATTGACCGATGCGTTGCGCCAGGAATTGAACGGAAGGCCTGTGCGCGTGACGGGAATCTATCCGCCCAACATCAAGGATATTTCACCGCTTGATGCCGCAGCCTGGAACGCCACGCCGCCGGAAACCTCCTGGCCCACCAATCGCGACATTGTTGAGGCGGCACTCTTTGCCTTGAGCCGCCCACGCCATCTGACCATAGCATCCCTCATGCTGGAATCTGACAGCGGCAATTTCCATACCCACTAGGAGAAAACATTGAAACTCAAAAACCGCACCGCCATCATTACTGGCGCGGCCCGTGGCATTGGCCTCAGTTGTGCCGAACGCTTTGCTGCTGAAGGCTCGCATGTCGTCATCGCCGATGTACTGGATGAAGCAGGCAAAGCTGAAGCCAAACGGCTTGGTGCCACATACATGCACTGCGATGTTTCCAAATCCAGTGATGTCACAGCAGTTGTCGCAGCGGTCGTGAAGCAACATGGCGCCGTGGACATTCTGCTGAACAACGCAGCCATCAGCATCAGCGGCGATTTCCTCGACATCAATGAAGCGGACTACGATAAGGTCATCGACATCAACCTCAAGGGCTCATTCCTGATGCTGCAGGCTTGCGCCCGCGAGATGGTCAAGCAAGTCATTGCTGGAAAACCTGCCGGCTCTATCATCAACATGTCTTCCGTCAACGACACACTCGCCATCCCCACAATCATTAGTTACTGCGTGGCGAAAGGCGGCGTCTCTCAGCTTACCCGCGCCACGTCGATTTACCTGGCCCCCCACGGCATCCGGGTGAACGCCATTGGTCCCGGCTCCATCATGACCGGCATGCTGAAGAGCGTTGTCAATGACAAGGCCGCCATGGCACGCGTCATGTCGCGTACCCCCATGGGCCGCGTTGGCGATCCATCAGAGATCGCGTCTATTGCTCTGTTTCTGGCGAGTGATGATTCAAGTTACGTCACCGGCCAAACCATTTACGCCGACGGCGGCCGCATGCCGTTGAACTACACCGTGCCTGTGAAGGAATGAAATACCCTCACCCTGTGCCCTGCAAAGCAGGGCCTCGAAGGGCTGGTGGATGCGGAACGAGGTGCTTCGAGGTATCGCAAAAGCGATGCACCTCAGCATGTGGGATTTATTTTATTCGATGATGATAACCTGCCCGGTAATCGCGCCCTCGACGCTCTTGGCATAAGCCAGGCCCACGCGCGCCGATGACACAGGCTCATGGCCCGGGAACAGCCCCTCATATTTCTTCGCAGATTCCTGCAGAAGTCCGGGGCTTACAACATTGATGCGGATGCCGCGCTCCAGTTCGATTGCCGCAGATGTCACAAACCCTTTAAGTGCCGCATTCACCGTAGCGGCATTGGCCGCCTTTAAAATAGGATCCCGATCCGGCACCCCGCTCGTAAGTGTGAACGAGCCGCGATCATTGACGTAGCGTGTGCCAATGAGAACGAGGTTGACCTGCCCCATGAGCTTGTCTTTCAAACCCATCATGAATTGCGCTTCGGTCATGGTGGCCAATGGTCCGTAATAGGCGTGGCCTGCGCAAGCTACAACAGCATCAAGCTTGCCAAGCTTTTCGTACATGGCGCTGATGGAGGAGGCATCAAGAAGATCAACCCGCACATCGCCCGAAGACCTGCCAGCGGTGATCACCTCATGACGGGGCTTCAGTTCTGCAACAGCAGCCTTGCCGACATTACCTGCAGTGCCAACAATGAGGATACGCATTATTCTTTACTGGATTCTTCGCTGGGCTCCAGTTTCAAGCCCTTCAATTTTGCGAAAACTGAGTCAGCACTGTATTGCTTGCCATCATTTTTGGCAGATTCTGGCGTAATGGCCTTTTCAGCTTCCACCGCCGCTGCCGCAACGGCTGCAACATTTGCCGCCGTTCCCAAAACCTCAGCGGCAGGAATAAGGGTGCGTGCCGGAGCCGCATCGGGAACCTGGCCCTTGCCCGCCTTGCGTGCCGCTTTCTGGACCGCGAAATCCAGTTCCAGTTGCGAGCACAACCCCAACGAAACCGGATCAACCGGCTTGATATTGCTGGCGTTCCAATGGGTGCGGTCGCGGATGGCAGCAATTGTCGTCTTTGTCGTGCCAACCAGTTTCATCACGGCTGACTCGGGCAATTCCGGATGGTTGCGCAATAGCCACATGATTGCATCGGGCCGCTCGCCCCGGCGCGATACCGGCGTGTAGCGCGGGCCGCCGGTTGATTTCTGCACCGGGATATTGACCTTCGAAACCAGGATTTTCAAAGCATAGGTCGGATCAGCTTCGCCCTTCTTGATTTCGTCACGGGTGAGCTGCCCGCCAGTTACCGGATCCAGGCCCTTGATGCCCGTTGCCACATCGCCATCGGCGATGCCCTTCACTTCGAGCTCATGCAAATTGCAATAATCGGCGATCTGACGGAACGTCAGCGCCGTGTTTTCGACCAGCCAAACGGCTGTCGCCTTGGGCATCAACGGGGCATTGGACATAATTTTTTCGCTCCTTCGGAACCGCCTGGGATTCCGTAACAACATGATAAATACGCTTGGGAATGCCAGCTATATAGGCGCTGCCCCATAAAGATGCAACGCGTTTTAAACGGTCAGAATTATCTTGCCCACATGCTGGCTGGACTCCATCAGGCGGTGCGCTCCGGCCGCATCGGCCAGCGGGAAAGTCTTGAAAATCACCGGTTTGCACCTGCCTGCCGCAAGCAGCGGCCAGACCTTGGCCTCCAGGGACCGGGCAATTTCAGCTTTCTCTGTCACACTGCGCGGCCGAAGCGTTGACCCCGTCAATGTCAGTCGCTTGAGCATGACGGGCAAGAGATCAACCTCGACCTTGGAGCCCTTTTGAAACGCGATGTTAACAATGCGCCCGTTCAAGGCGATGCAGCGAAGATTGCGTGCCACATAATCGCCGCCCACCATGTCGAGAATAACATCCGGTGCAATGGAACGCGCCTTCAGGTCTTCGACAAAATCCAGCGTTCGATAATTTATCGCCACATCAGCGCCAAGGCCAAGGCATTCGGCGCATTTCTCATCACTGCCCGCGGTCACCACAACTGTTGCACCAAAGGCCTTCGCCAGTTGGATGGCGGTAGTGCCAATACCGCTTGAGCCGCCGTGTATCAAAATGGTTTCGCCTGGCTGCAAACGGGCACGGTCAAACACATTGGTCCACACCGTGAAATAGGTTTCAGGAATGGCTGCCGCTTCAATCATTGAAAATCCCTTGGGCACAGGCAGCGCATTGTCTTCCGCAACCACGCAGTATTCCGCATAGCCACCCCCCGGCACCAGCGCGCAGACGTCATCTCCGATGCGGTAACGCGCCACGTTCTCGCCCAAGGCAACCACCTTGCCCGCAATCTCAAGGCCCGGAGTAAGAGGAGTTCCCGGCGGCGGCGGATAGCCCCCCTGCCTTTGCAGAATGTCAGGCCGGTTTACCCCCGCTGCATGCACCTTGACCTGCACCTGCCCCTTGCCGGGCCGCGGCAGCGGCAATTCGGCAATTTGCAGAACCTCCGGCCCGCCCGGCGCCTCTATCTCGATGGCTTTCATGCGCGTTTCCTTTTTTGTCCCACAATGGGTTGCAGAACCCGCGTTCGCAATGGCAAAATGGCACGATAGTACAGGGAGCCAGAGCCATGGACCTCGACGACGCACCAAAAAAGCCGACCAACATGGTTATCGGCGAAAATCTTGATGCCATTTCAGTGGCCGAATTGGAACAACGCATTCAGGCTTTGGAGTCCGAGATCATTCGCCTCAGGGACGAAATTGCCAAAAAACAGGCCAGCCGCGACGCCGCCGACGCCTTCTTTAAGAACTAGGTTAACGCCGTTAACCATTTGGTAATGTATTCTGTTTACTAGTGATAATCGCAATCCATTTTTTTTGGATTCTCCGAGTGGCACTTTTCCACTCTGTTTGACGCCTCCCTGTTAGAACTCAAAGCCACGTTTTTACGTGGCTTTTTTTTGGCCCCAATATTGCTTCGCCTCAACCAAAACTATTTGCGTACTGGATATTGACCGGAAATGACGCAAGCGCCATGATCGGCCCGCCTGGTGGGTAAAATTTTCACTGTTTGAGTAAGGGGTCATTAGGCATGCAGGGTTCGTCTTCCAACGTCGCCACCGTTAATTTCTTCACCAAGTTCACCGCCTCGGAGCAATTTGAGAAAGTGTTCAAGGAAGGCATGTCCCTGGTTGAAGAAACAGCGAACTATCTGGATGGCCCGGGACGCTTGGATGCCCGCGTGCTCGAGCGCCATGGCGCCATTGCCTATGCAACCGAAAGCATGCGGCTGACCACCCGCCTCATGCAGCTCGCATCCTGGCTGCTTCTCCAGCGTGCCATTGGCGCCGGCGAATTGACTGTTGAAGATGCCCGCAAGGAAAACCACCGTATTAGCCTTAACGACATTGGCAAGGGCCACGAACTTGCCGGCTCCGAAACCCTGCCCGACGCGTTGAATGCCCTGATTGAACGGTCTCTCACCCTCCACGGCCGCATCCAGAAACTGGACAGCATGATCAGCGCGCAAACAACCCCTGCCTCCGCAACGCCAAGCCCAGTGAACGACCAAATAGACCGTTTGGCTTCTATGCTGAAAGTGGCACGGGGCTAACTCCGCAAACTTGATTTCCCGTCAATTTCAGGCGTAGGCCTGTGGGATGCGGAACTTCGTCATCGGCATCTTGCTTGCAATTTTCCTGCCTTCAAGGCTGCAAGCGGCTCAACCACCTCCAACGGACCGGCCGGCTTATGCGGCGGACGTGTGCGCTCTCCTCAACCAGAACGCGGAACGCAACGGCTTGCCCATTAATTTCCTGACGCGGCTGATCTGGAAGGAAAGTATTTTTGATGACCGGGCCGTGAGCCCGGTCGGTGCCGAAGGCATCGCCCAGTTTATGCCCGGCACAGCGAAATTGCGTGGATTGGGAAATTCCTTCGACTACCGCGAGGCCCTGCCTGCCGCCGCTGTTTACTTGGCGTTCCTTACCAAAAAATTTGGCAACTTGGGTCTTGCCGCAGTCGCCTATAATTTTGGCGAAGACGGTACTGGCCAGTGGTTAGCCAATCGCCTTGCTCTACCCGATGAAACTGAAGACTATGTTCTTTCCATCACTGGCCACACGGCAGATGAGTGGCGGCAATCCAAAGCAGCACTTGATATTCCCGGTCTTGGTGGCACCGGCAATTTTATGGGAGACTGCATCAAGTTGGTGCTTCAGGAAATGTCGCCCACCACCACGATATCAGGTCGCAGTCCCCGCAAACCTTGGGGCGTAATTATCGCAGGCGGCTTTTCAGAGAGTCAGACGCTCGCAACCTTTTCGAGAGTCAAAGCCCGTTATGCCGCGTTGCTGAAAGATGAGTTGCCAATGGTCGTGCACACCAACAACTTGAGCCGTGGGCGCAAACAGCTGGTCCGTGTCATGATCGGTCGCAATAGCCGGAGCGAAGCGGAGGTTCTATGCACCAAATTAAGTGCCCAGGGAGCGGCCTGCATCGTAGGCAAAAACTGAAAAAGCCCGGCCTTTCAACCGGACTTTGTTCATAAATGATAAGCTTCTTACTTGTTGAGGAAACCGAATTTCTGCTTGAAGCGCGAAACCCGTCCGCCACGGTCCAGAATGGTCTGGGTGCCGCCGGTCCAGGCCGGATGGGACTTGGGATCGATGTCAAGCGACAGCGTATCGCCATCCTTGCCATAGGTTGAACGGGTCACAAATTTGGTACCGTCAGTCATCACAACATTGATGGTGTGATAATCCGGGTGAATGCCTTCTTTCATCGCAAATTCTCTCAAGTCTGGCGCGAAAAGCCGCGCCTGGTCACTATTGTCAAGTTTCGGCTGCGCTCTATACAGGAAGCCTAAATGAGAGGCAAGTAGGCCAAAATGCCAGATAATATCCGTGACGAGACCGCCAAAAGCCTGAAACCCCTCGTTCGCCTGACGCCCTACCTCCGCCGTTACCGTCGGCAGATTGTGATAGCTCTGGTGGCGCTCATTGTCGCCTCGGTGGCAACACTCATTGTTCCTATCGCCGTAAGGCGGATCATCGATCACGGGTTTTCAACGTCAAATGCCATGCTGGTGAACCAGTATTTCGCCGTGATGATAGCCGTGGTCCTTCTGCTGGCCGTAAGTTCTGCCATTCGCTTTTACTATGTCATGTGGCTTGGCGAAAAGATCGTCGCCGATGTCCGCGATACGCTGTTTGAACACCTGCTGAAACTCAGCCCCGCCTTCTATGAAACTCAGAAAACCGGCGAGGTCATGTCGCGCCTCACGGCTGACACCACGCAGATAAAATCCGCCTTTTCATCAACCGCGTCCATAGCGCTCCGGAATGGCGTCATGCTGGTGGGTGCCATTGTGTTGATGATCGTCACCAGCCCGAAACTTGCAGGCCTCGCCGGGCTTGCCATTCCACTTATTGTCTTGCCGCTTGTAACGTACGGCCGCCGTGTGCGTGCGCTGTCGCGCACAGCACAGGACAAGCTCGCTGCCTCCGCGGCCTTTGCCCAGGAGCGCCTTTCCGCCATCACCACGGTGCAATCCAATGTGCAGGAAACCCACACGAATAGTGAATTCGCAAACGCCACTCACTTTGCCTTTTCCGCTGCCGCCAAACGGGCCCTTGCCCGCGCCTTCCTCACCGCCGCAATCATATTCGTGGCCTTGGGTTCCATTGTTGGCTTGCTGTGGTTCGGCGCCCAGGAAGTGATGGACGGAAATCTTTCCGGCGGCACATTGAGCCAATTCGTGATCTATGCCGTCATCGCCGCAAGTTCCCTTGGCCAATTGTCGGAAGTGTGGGGAGAGATTCAGCTCGCCGCTGGCGCCGCAGAGCGCCTTTCAGAATTGCTGGACGAAGTCCCGCAAATTTCTTCGCCGCCAAACCCGGTGCCGTTTCCAGTAACATCCAAGGGTGAAGTAAAATTCTCCAATGTCTCGTTCAACTATCCCACGCGCAGAAACACGGCAGCATTGAACAATGTAAGTTTTACCGCGAGGCCCGGGGAAGTCACCGCCATTGTCGGGCCCTCAGGGGCCGGGAAAACCACTCTCTTTGCCCTCATTCAGCGCTTCTACGATCCCGTCTCGGGAAACATATCCATAGACGGCCTCGACATCAAATCAGCCGATCCCCAGGACTTACGAAAGCACATTGCCGTTGTTCCGCAGGATACGATTATTTTCTCGGGCTCAGTTCTCGACAATATCCGTTTTGGCTCGCCAGACGCGACAAAAGAAGCCGCAATGGCTGCCGCTCTTGCGGCCCGCGTTGACGAGTTTGCGAAAAAACTTCCCAAGGGATTTGATACCGAGGTAGGCGAGCGTGGCATCACCCTTTCCGGCGGCCAGCGCCAGCGCATTGCCATCGCCCGCGCCATCATGAGAAACGCGCCCATTCTGCTTCTCGACGAAGCGACAAGTTCGCTTGACGCCGAAAGCGAAGCGCTCATCCAGGAAGCCCTCGAAAAACTCACGGCGAACCGCACCACTCTCGTGGTGGCCCATCGTCTGGCAACAGTCCGCAATGCTGATTGCATTCTTGTTTTTGATGGTGGCGAGCTCGTGGCGCAGGGAACCCACGACCAACTTGTCAAGAAAAACGCCCTCTACGCAAGACTCGCAAAACTACAGTTCAGCGCTCCGTCAGCTTGAGCTCGATGCGCCGGTTCTGCGATTTCGCGTCTTCCGAAGTTCCGGGATCAAGCGGCTGAAACTCGCCAAAGCCAGCGGCCACAAGATGCTTGGGGGCCACCCCCTGGGCGATCAGGAACTTGACCACGGCAATGGCGCGCGCCGACGAAAGCTCCCAGTTCGATTGGAAGAAGGGCGATTTGATAGGATCGATATCCGTGTGCCCGTCGACCCGCAGAACCCAGGCGATGTCCTGCGGAATTTCAGCCTCAAGCTGCCGCAAGGCTTCCGCAAGCTTCAGCATTTCCTCCTGGCCAAGGGGGCTGATTTCGGCGTCACCCTTGGCAAAGAGAACTTCCGACTGGAAAACAAAGCGGTCGCCCACCACCAGAATATCGGAGCGCTGTGAAAGAATTTGCCGCAAGCGGCCAAAAAATTCCGAGCGGTAGCGCGACAGTTCCTGCACCCGTTGCGCCAAGGCAGAATTCAGCCTCTTGCCCAAATCGGCAATTTGCGCCTCCGAGGATTTGTTGCGGGTTTCGGTGTCCGTCAGGATGTTGTTCAACTGGGCAAGCTGGCGGCGCATGGCGGCAATTTGCTGGTTGAGGAGTTCAACCTGCGACAGGGCTTGCGAACTTATCGCCTTTTCCTTGTCGAGAGATGTTTGCAATCCGCCGATCGTCTGGTTTGCCGCCGAGCTTTTTGAATCTTCCGTCGCAAGACTGGCAACAAGGCTCGCGTTTTTCAATTTCTCGGCACTCAGATCATCGCTGAGCGCCAGCAAATTCGCTTCCACCGCGCCCTTTGCCGATTTTTCCAGGGCAAGGAGTTGCGTAAGTTCGGCAATCTGCGAGCGCAGTTGCCCAAGCGCTGAATCCTGTCCGGAAATCTCCCGAGCCAACAGAAATTGTGCAGTCATGAACACGGAAAGAAGGAAAGTTATAACCAGCAGAAGCTGGGCCATCGCATCCACGAAGCCCGGCCAATAGGGTGCGTCTTCATGGCGTCTGCGTCGTGAAAGGGTGCCAGCCATGGCCTCTACTCGTCGCCCTTGCCACGGCTGCGGGCCGCGGGCTGGCCAGTAGAGCGGATAAGCAGGCGCTGAATTTCATTCTGTTGCACCTGCTGGCTTTGTGCCCATTGGCGCACCATTTTCTGTTCTTCGCGCATCTGCTGCACGAGGCTGGCCACCGCTTCGGCCAGTTGTTCAATCGATTCGTTGGTGGTGGCAGCACCATTAGGTTTCACATTTTCCAGTTGCTTGCCAACTTTGTCCAGGCCGCGCTGCAACCCTTGCATGTCAAAGCGCAAGTAGTTGGTTGATCCGGACTGGCCGCCCTCGCCCACCTGAATATCGGTGATGGTTGAAAGCCAGTCTTCCAGATTATGATAAAACCTGTTCTGCGCCTGGCTTGCCTTGAGATCCAGAAAACCGAGGATCAGTGAACCTGAAAGTCCGAAAAGGCTTGCCGAAAACGAAAGTCCCATGCCTTCCAGTGGCCGTTGCAGGCCGGATTTCAATTCCTCAAACATGGAACTGGTTTGCCCTGCTGCGGCCACATCAAGATTCTTGATGGCATCGCCAACCGAGGTCACGGTTTGCAGCAGGCCCCAGAATGTTCCCAGCAACCCCAGGAAAATCAGCAAGGCAACGAGATAGCGCATGAGATCGCGCGATTCGTCGAGGCGCGACGCCAGCGAATCCAGAAGTGAGCGCATGTTGTTGGTGGAAAGAACCGTGCGACCCTGACGGTCCCCCAGAAGTGTCGCCATGGGCGCAAGCAACACCGGTTCCGCCAGATTTTCCTCGCTCGATTGTCCGATCCGGAATCCGTTGACCCAATTGATTTCCGGAAACAGCCGCCAGACCATGCGGTAGGCGTACAAAACGCCAAGCAAAAGGATGCCAATGATCAGGCCATTGAGGCCCACATTGGCCAAAAACGCATTCTTGATATTGGGAAATAAAATGGCTGCCAAAACCACAACGACAAGCGTGAACACAACCATATGAACAAGATAAACACGCGGCGGTTCAAGCACTGTCGTTTCATTTACTTCTGCCATTGGATCCTCAACCGCCTCCCGCAAACCACATTTCCAGCAAATCTAGACGATTGCGTGACCGCGGGCGAGCCGCAACTTTCGTTGTCAACATGAGAGAGTGTTTAAGCCGGATTTCACAACGCCACTCCCGGCAAAAGGTCCAAAATCGCAAGGAAAATGGGAATAATTCTAATTCCGAGTATTTTAATCAACTATTGTAAAACCGGTTTTCCCATGCTAGTCAGCCCTCCGGCACAACAGCAAAAACAGGATGAGAGCGATGAAGCGGAGACCCAAATTGTGGACAGGCCTTGGCGTAACGGCATTGGCCGGCTCAATGGCGGCCCATGCCGATGTGATCACGCTGCAGAGCGGCGCAAACCAGTCCCCCATCATCCTTGCGCAGGAAGCTGGTGAGGGTGGCGAAGGCGGTGGCGAAGGTGGAGGCAGCAGCGTCACCACCTATGCTCTCGAATCAACCGATGCCAATGCCTTCAAATACGACGCCAGTGCCCAGATCGATGCCTACATCGATCTCGTGCTCACCAGCTACACGAAGGCCGCGGATGACGCGAAGAAGCTTGCTCAGGCCGTCGATGCCTTCCTTGCCGCTCCTTCCGAAGACAGCCTGAAAACCGCCCGCAAGGCCTGGGTCGAGGCCCGCCCCGCCTATCTGAAAACCGAAGCTTTCCGCTTCTATGATGGTCCCATTGAAGACGTCGAAGGCGCCATCAACTCCTGGCCCATGAATGAAGCCTATATCGATTATGTCGAAGGCAAGCCCGATGCGGGCCTGATCAATGATGCAAGTTTCAAGGTCGATCTCGATGACATTGAGAAATTAAACCAGAGCAAGGACGAAGCCGATGTCACCACCGGCTGGCATGCCATTGAATTCCTGCTCTGGGGCCAGGATCTCTCCGCCGAGGGCCCGGGAAACCGTCCTTACACGGATTATATCGCCGGAACCGGCAACAATGACCGCCGGCGCGAATATTTGAAACTGGTCACCGATGAACTGGCCCATGAGTTGCACGAGCTCGAAGAGAAATGGGAACTGCAGAACGCCTCAGGCTACGCCAAGAAGCTCAAGGCCATGCCCGAACGTGAAGCCATCGGTCGCATGGTGAACGGCATGGCCGTGCTTGCGGGTTTTGAATTCATGTCGGAACGCCTGGCAGTGGCCCTTGATTCCGGTGATCAGGAAGACGAGCATTCCTGTTTCTCGGATACTACCAAGCAGGACTTCGTCTATGACCTCGTCGGCATCAAGCAGGTCTGGACCGGCGACAATGAGGGCACGGAACGCGCTGGGCTCAACGACCTGGTGCGCAGCCAGGACGCTGCCTTGGCGGACCGAATCGATGAGCTTTTGGCCGATGCCGAAACCAAGGTTGCAGCCCTCGGCGATCCCTGGGACCAAGTTCTGGCCAAGCCCAAGGATTCACCGGAGCGCAAGGCTGCGGAGGATGTGGTGACAGCATTGCAGGCATTGGGAACCGGCCTCAAAGATGTGGGCTCCAAGCTCGGCGTTCTGGTACTCATTCCAACAGAATAATGCCTCGCCTTGGTCTCATCATTGCCTCAACCCTCACGCTGGCTTCGCTTGCGGCCTTGGGCAGCGAGGCTGGCGTGCTTCCGTTACGCGACGTGCTCTTGTCCATTCCGCTGACAGATCATTTGGGAGGAGACGGCACGCGGCCTCTTGCCAATGATGATGCCTTCTCGTTCCAGACACCAAATAGCCCGAAGCAGCACCAACGCCCCTTCTCCTTCGGCAACCGCCTGTTCAACACCAATTGGGTGGAAGCGCCGGGCTCCGTGAAAGCCTTTGATGGCCTGGGACCCATGTTCAACCGCGTCTCCTGCTCCGGCTGCCACACCAAGGATGGCCGCGGCCGTCCGCCGGAAAACAACCAGGGTCCGATGGATTCCATGCTGCTCCGCATCAGCATTCCGGGCAAAAGCGAAAACGGTGGCGTCGTGCCCCACCCCGCCTATGGCGACCAGATCAGTGAACGCGCCATTCTCCACGTGGCCCCCGAAGGCCGCGCCGAAATTTCCTACACCGAAATGCCCGGTACTTACGGCGATGGCGAGAAGTTTTCTTTGCGCAAGCCGCAATATGCCATTTCAGACTTGAAATATGGCAAACTCGGCAATGGCATCATGATTTCGCCCCGTGTGGCGCCAGCAATGATCGGCCTAGGCCTCCTGCAATCCGTGCCCGAAGAAACTCTGCTGGCACTTGCCGACCCCGATGACAGGGATGGCGATGGCATTTCCGGCAGGCCCAATGAAGTTTGGGATTCGGCGGGGAAGAAAAAAACCCTGGGCCGCTTCGGCTGGAAAGCCAATCAACCCAATCTGCGCCAGCAAAATGCAGGTGCGTCAGCCGGTGACATCGGCATCGCCACATCGCTTGCCGGCGGACAGAACTGCACAACTGCACAAACCGATTGCACGAACGCCATCAATGGCGGCGCACCCGAAATGAGCGACGAGTTTCTGGAGAAGCTGACGATCTACACCATGACCATCGCTGTCCCCGCCCAGCGCAATGCCAATGATCCCGCCATCAAGCAGGGTGAAGACCTATTCCGCTCGATGAGCTGCGCGTCATGCCACATGCCGACCCTGCAAACCAAGTCAGTCGAAAGATTTCCCGAACTCTCCAATCAAACCTTTCATCCCTTTACCGATCTTCTGCTCCACGACATGGGTGAAGGCCTCGCCGACAACCGACCGGACTTCGAGGCCACGGGGCGGGAATGGCGCACGCCACCGCTCTGGGGCCTTGGTCTCATTCCGGTTGTGAACAAGCATGATCTCCTGCTCCATGATGGTCGCGCCCGTGGCGCTGCTGAAGCCATTCTCTGGCATGGCGGCGAAGCGGAAAAATCCCGCGAGACTTTTCGTAACGCGGCAAAGCCCGAACGCGATGCGCTGATCGCCTTTCTCAATTCGCTTTAGGAAGTGCACTCCGCTTGGCCAGCAGGAAATTTCGCACAGCCGGATCAGACTCCAGCCCAATCGCCATCCCGTAAGCCTCAGCTGCTTCGCTGATCGAATCTGCACGCGAAAGCAAAGCAGCCTTTGCGGCCCAATAGGGCTGGAATTCCATCAGCTCAATATTTTCAGCAAGGTCGGGCAGTGCCGCAAGCCCTGCTTCCGGACCTTCGACTTCCGAAACCGCCACAGCAAGATTGATGGCCACAACAGGCGAGGGCATAATCTTGATGAGCCCCTGATAGAGCTGAACAATGGCCTCCCAATCGGTCGAACCAGTCAACCGCCGCGCCGCATGGGCCGATTGTATCGCCGCTTCCAATTGATAGCGGCCGATTGCATTCAACTCTCCGGCGCGCAGCAACTGGCCTTCTGCCTCAGCAATCATTTCACTGTTCCAAAGTGATGGGTCTTGATCGGCCAATGGAACAAATTCACCACTCACACTGCGCCGTGCTTCGTGCCGGGATTGCAGGAACAGCATCAGCGCCAGGAGTCCTAAAGCTTCAGCTTCATGCGGAAGCAGTTCGACAATCAGTCGGCCGAGCCAAATCGCTTCATCCGCCAGATTGTTTTGAACATTCGCGGGATCATTCCAGCCCTTGGTGTAAGCGGCATAGATGGCTTCAAGCACCGCATCCAGTCTTTCGCCCAACTCAGCCCACTCCGGAACACGAAAGGGAATGCCGGCAACTTTGATTTTATTCTTGGCTCGCGCCAGTCTCTGTCCCATGGCGGCTGGCGTGACCAAAAACGCCGAACCGATATCAACCGCATCAAGGCCCAGGACAGTTTGCAAAATCAGTGGCGAGCGAATGTTCGGATCAATGGCGGGATGGGCACAGGCAAACATCAAGGCCAAACGTTCATCTGGAATATGCTGCTCTTTCGAAGCCATGGCTTCAAGCTCCTCCGCCATGAGTTTCAGGTGATCCGTCGACGCTTCGCCGCTGCGCTTGCGTCGCGAGGCATCAATGATCTTGCGCTTGGCCACCGCCATCAGCCACGCTTCCGGATTATCCGGAGCGCCCTTTCGCGGCCAGTCAACCAACGCCGAAGCAAAAGCTTCAGACAGGGCATCCTCAGCACCTGCCACATCGCGCGTTTGTTTGGCGAGATATGCGATCAGCTTGCCATAGCTCGCCCGCGCAACCCTGCGCGCGACCTCATGGGCTGACTGATCGCCATCTGCCAAATGCGGACCTAATTGGACATTTTGACTATTGGTCTCACTTCCAACACCCCGTGCTGGGCCCCCGGACATTTTGCGGCCCATGCCAGCGCGGCATCAAGATCATTGGCCTCGATGACATAATGGCCGGCAAGTTGTTCCTTGCTTTCCGCATAGGGGCCATTCAAGACTTTGGCTTTCCCGTTATTCATCCGCACCGTTGCGGCATCCGTTGAATGATGGAGCCGGTCACCAGCCACCATTACGCCCGCCTTTTGCAAAGCCTGTGTGTAGGCCGCATAGGCTGCCGACATTTGGTTCATCGACTCTTTGCTCGCTTTTGGCATTGCGCTTTCGTCACCGTAAATCATCAGCATGTATTGCATGGGTTTTTCCTCTGTCTTGAACCCGTCACATTGCCCAAGTCGGGCGCACTTCCACAATACCGTGGTGAGCGCCGGGGCATTTGGCAGCCCAGGCAATGGCCGCATCATGGTCCTTGGCCTCAATCATATAATAGCCGCCAAGCTGTTCCTTGCTTTCCGCATAGGGGCCATTCAACACCTTCGTCTTGCCATCCCTGATCTGCACGGTCGAAGTTGCAGAACTGCCTTGCAGCCGGTCGGCTGAAACATAGGCTCCCGCTGCCTTCAAAGCCTGCCCAAAGGCCGTGTAGGCCACCAGGCCCTGTTCCTGCTCAGCCTTCGTCAGCTTCGCCCAGCCATTTTCCTCTGAATGAATCAACAGCATGTATTGCATATTATCCTCCGTTATGCGCGCCAACATGGCCGCTACAACAATGACGTTCGAGTATTGCGGATTTTGACAGAGGAGGAAAAATTATTTTGAGTCGCTCAAAATAAATAATCCCAGAATATGCTTTTAGTCCTTGACAGGTTCTGGAGGGTGGGTTATCAACAATCCGTCCATCCCGGAAGGGGTCTCTCGGTCGCGACGGTGATCATCGATGGGGTGGATGTGGCGCCTGCGGGTGTGGTGAAACGTTCATCATTCTTCCGGGAGCCGAGGGTAAGACCCGTGGATACTACGATCCATGCGCCTTCAGTGGTAAAACAACCCTAGCGGCAAACCTCAGACACCGTGCGATCTAGGTGTGAGCTTTCAATAGGTTGTCCATCCGGTTCTGATGGAGGAAGCTGTGGTTGCAAAACTACTCTTTCTGACAGGAGAACCGGATGAACATTCACAAGAATGCCCGATTGACACCAATTGG
>JAHFPK010000447.1 GCA_023266715.1 Hyphomicrobiales bacterium
CACGGTCCCCGCCCGGCACCCATTACAGTTTATCGTGCTCTTGATTTTCTCTTGGCCCACGGCCTGGTTCACAAGATTGAAAGCCGCAATGCCTTTGTGGCCTGTTCCCATTCCCACGAAGGCGAGCCTGCTGCACTTCTGATTTGTGAAACCTGCGGCACCGTGGCGGAACTCGATGCGGCTGAAGCATTCTCAAATCTGTCAAGTCTGGCATTCGCCCAAGGTTTTCAGCCTAAAACCGTCATCGCCGAAATCATTGGTCAGTGCGGCAGTTGCATGGCCCATTCTTCGTCTTGACGTTGCTTGTTCCGCAGACCAGTTAAGGCATAAGGAACAGCCATGTCATACTCGGCAATCGAAACACGGCGAAAATCCCATGCTGTCATGGTGGGTCATGTGCAGGTGGGCGGCGGCGTGCCCATCGTCGTGCAGTCCATGACCAATACGGATACGGCCGATGTGGA
Organism: Hyphomicrobiales bacterium; assembly: GCA_023266715.1. Lineage (GTDB taxonomy): Bacteria > Pseudomonadota > Alphaproteobacteria > Rhizobiales > Aestuariivirgaceae > Aestuariivirga. The sequence continues at coordinate 465 of JAHFPK010000447.1, forward strand.
AGGAACCGCCAGGCAAACGGCAGACCTCGCAAAGGCCGGTTCCGAACTCGTGCGTATCACCGTGGACCGCGATGAGAGCGCCAAAGCGGTGCCCCATATTCGTGACAGGCTGGACCAGATGGGCGTCTCTGTGCCACTTGTTGGTGACTTCCACTACAACGGCCATCAGCTTCTCAACGATCATCCCGCCTGCGCCGAGGCCCTGGCGAAATACCGCATCAACCCCGGCAACGTGGGCTTCAAGGAGAAGAAAGACCGCAACTTCTCCATGATGATTGAAACCGCGCTAAAGTTTCAGCGCCCGGTGCGCATTGGCGTGAATTGGGGTTCGCTTGATCAGGCGCTTCTGACTGAGCTGATGGATGAAAACCACCGCTCCCCTGAACCCATAGAAGCGCGTGAAGTGATGCACGAGGCCGTGGTGCAATCCGGCATCCTGTCAGCCGCGCGCGCCGAGGAATTGGGCATGCCATCAAATCGAATCGTGATCTCGGCAAAATGTTCTGAAGTTCAGGACTTGATCGCGGTTTATCGCCTGCTTGCTAAACGCAGCAAGCACGCCTTGCATCTCGGACTCACCGAAGCGGGCATGGGTTCGAAGGGCATCGTGGCCTCAACCGCAGCTCTTGGTGTTTTGCTGCAGGAAGGCATCGGAGATACCATTCGCATTTCCTTGACCCCAGAACCCGGTGGTGACCGCACCCGTGAAGTGATCGTCGCCCAGGAAATTCTGCAAACCATGGGGCTTCGCGCCTTCGCCCCCATGGTGATCGCCTGTCCCGGCTGTGGCCGCACTACATCAACCGTGTTCCAGGAACTGGCCCAGGATATTCAGGTCTATGTGCGGGCTCGCATGGAGGATTGGCGAAAGGCTTATCCCGGCTTTGAAAATCTTTCGCTCGCCGTCATGGGCTGCATCGTAAATGGTCCCGGAGAATCAAAACATGCCGATATCGGAATCTCGCTCCCCGGCACCGGCGAATTGCCAACCGCCCCCGTCTACATCGACGGCAAAAAAACCGCGACGCTCCGCGGTGAAAACATCGCACAGCAGTTCAAGGATATCGTCGAAAACTATGTCAAGGCCCGCTGGGGCTGACTGTTATTTCTTCCGAGAAATAATGAAGCGGGCCGTAGCGCGTAGCGTATCGGCAGCTTTTCCATAGGGTGCAAGTGCCGCAATTGCCGTCTCCACCAATTCCTGAGCTTTCAGTTGAGCAGTTTCATGCCCCATGAGTGATGCAATCGTTGCCTTGCCTTTACCGCTATCCTTTTGCGTTGCTTTGCCCAGTTCTTGCGGCGTTGATTCAAGATCAAGTAGGTCATCGGTTATTTGAAAGGCGAGGCCGATATCATCGGCATAGCGGCGAAGGGGCGTACGGTCGCTTCCCGCCATGATGGCTCCAGCTTCGCAGGCAAAGCGGAAGAGGGCACCTGTCTTGTGGTTCTGAATGCGCCTGATGTGGTCAAGCGGAGGAGTAGCTTCTTTCTCGGCTTCGATATCGAGCATTTGTCCGCCAGCCATGCCATCTTTCCCAGATGCCTTTGCCAGTTCCAGAAGAAGAGAATTGCGAATTGCTGTATCAGGATGCGTGTCTGCCCGGGCCAGAATCTCGAAAGCAAAGGTGAGCAATGCGTCGCCGGCAAGTATGGCTGTAGCCTCATCAAACTTTTTGTGTGCTGTAGG
>JAHFPK010000448.1 GCA_023266715.1 Hyphomicrobiales bacterium
GGAAAATCAGCACCTCGCAAAAGCGCATCTCCAGCCAAGCGGCCTTCGCGCGCTTCAAAAAAGCACCCATTGCATAAACCGTCCACGTTCGCCGGCTATAGCGATTCAGCCGCTCGTCTTATTGCCCGCGGCAAGACTGCATTCGGTGACGCCTATGCTTGGGCCGGCGAGACCGGTAGTGCATTACCGAGGACCGCGCGCGATCTGGGCCTGCCTGACCAAAAATCCCTCAAGGCCATGATCGATGACAAGCCACTCATCATAGGTGCTGTCGGGTTGGGGATCGGCGTTGCGCTCGGGTCAATGTTGCCCTTGGGTGGACCTACCAGAAATGAAAAACGGGCTCCTGTCCGACCATCGCGCCGCAAATAAACGCTCAGCGCGTTAAGCTAAAGGGAGAGGCCAATTCGCCTCTCCCTTTAGCTTTTGAGTGGCTGCAAATTTCAGGCTGCAGCTTTTTGATTGACATATTCTTCGGCGAGGCCGGAGAGCCTTTGATCCGCCGCCTTTTCTTCATCAAGCGTTTTATGGAGTACTGCTTCCACATCGTCCATGCCAAGTTGACGGGCCCAGCAGACCAGCGTGCCATAGCGGGCGATCTCATAATGCTCGACTGTTTGGGCCGATGAAATAATCGCAGCATCCAATGTCTCTGCATCTTCGATTTCAGCAAAGACTTCGTCGGCCTCCATCACAAGCCCTTCAATTGCTTCGCATTTCTTGGCGCTTGGCTTCTTGTCCAGCATCGCGAAAACCTCTTCCAACCGCGTGACATGGCCTTCGGTTTCGCTCAAGTGATCTTGGATGGCTTCCTTGAGCCGGGGCGAAACAGCTTTCTTCACCATTCCTGGCAAAGTCTTCACCAGCTTCTTCTCAGCAAAATAGAGATCTTTCAAAGTTTCATGGAACAACTCTTCGAGGGACTTGATGGTCATGACAATCTCCTGGTTGACAATATTGATTGTGAATCGCGCGCTGCTTTCATTGGAGAGGTTTTCTGGGACAGCACCCGCCGATCCTATCGACACAACGCACTTCCAGTGATGATTGTTCCATGCATTCCCAACGCGCAATTTTGTTATTCAGTGAAGCGCTCTAATGTCTCCTCAACTTCAGTCTCGCCGTTTTTTCCGGGCTGGCGCCCAGACAAAAATTCGCCGAGGCCAGAAAGCCCTTCAAAGTGGTCACAGAATACCTTGATGGTAACCAGTACCGGAACAGCTATTGCGGCACCGGCTATTCCCCAAAGCCAGGCCCAAAACGCCAATGAGAGGAGGATGGCGACAGCATTCATTTGTAATTTGCGGCCAAGAATAAGCGGGCTCACAACTTCGGATTCAATTAGCGACCATACCGTGAAAACCAGGGGAACGAACAGCGCGTAGCTTAATGAATCAAACGTAACGATTGCCATAAAGCCCGACAAAGCAACGCCAGTAACGGCACCCACATAAGGGAAGAAATGGAATAAAAATGCCAGCAACCCCCAAAGATAAGGCGACGGCATTCCTAAGGCATGAAACGTAAGCGCGACAACAACTCCGAGGCCGGCGTTGATAGCGGTCAGTGTCAATAGATAACTGGAAACTGCGGTTTCAAGTTCGTGCACAATCCTAAGGGCTCGCTTTCTATCGGTAAGTGTAGGCAACACACGAACCAGTTTTTCATAGAACAGATTGCCGGAAGCCATCAAAAATACGGCAATGACCAGTGTAGCCGTCAGCGTTATTGTGAGCTGTAGTGGATACCAGGTGATCAAAACCAGCAATGCGGGCAGGGCTGGTTGACGAACAACAACTTCTTGAACCGTCGTGTTGCCCGAGGCTGCTGAGGCATCTTGAATTTTGTCCGTCAGGTTGACAACTGCGTCCAGCCACGAGCGGAAGCCGCGAAATTTTTGCAGGAATGTTTCGGTAAGTTGTGGTGCTTGATCGATCCAGGCTGAAACCTGCCAACTCAGCAGGTAACCAGCCGAAAGGCCCACGCTCACTATTACGACTACCAGAAGCGTAGCCGACAACCAAGGAGGAACATGGTGCCTTGCGAGATATCTTACAGCAGGACTGAACGTGAGGGCAATGAAAGTGGCCAAGACCACGGGAAGCAGAAAATCACGTGCAAAATACATCACCGCAATAATGGCAATAAAC
>JAHFPK010000449.1 GCA_023266715.1 Hyphomicrobiales bacterium
GGCTTTGGCGGCGAGGAGGGCCTTTATGCCTATCTCAAAAGCGAGAGCTTTGCTGCCGTTGCCGATGCAACGCACCCCTTCGCGGCGCAGATTTCGCAGCACGGATTTAATGCTGCAAAGCGGGCCGGAATTCCATATCTGCGCTTGGAACGCGAGGCCTGGACACCCGGCCCCGGTGACCGCTGGATCACCGTTGCCAAGATCGTCGATGCAGTCAATTTCCTGCCTGCTGGTGCCCGAGTCATGCTCACCATCGGGCGCAAGGAAATTGCCCCATTTCTTGACCGCCGAGACATTTCCGGTATTGCCCGCATGATTGAAAAATCCCCCCTTCCGCTTCCGCTGAATTGGCACCTCATCCTGGCGCGGCCGCCTTTCAGTTTTGAGGACGAGCGCAACTTGCTGATTAAACACAAGGTTACCCATCTGGTCACAAAGAATGCCGGGGGGCCGCAAACCGAGGCCAAGCTTCGGGCGGCCCGGGCGTTGAACCTCCCCGTTATCATGATTGCGCGGCCAACCAAGCCCCAAGGGCCGATTTTCGCTTCCGTTCCGGCTCTGGTCGCTGCACTCCGACAGGTTTTTGCGGGGGATTGAATTGTTCGCAGGAGGCAGCATGAGCCCCGCTTGCGCGTTTCGGCTTGACCCTTTGGTCTTTTCCGGCTTGTCTATGGCAAGTGGGGTGAACAAAAACAACAACACCTCTAAAGGGAGACGAAGCTTAAAGTAACTGCGGGTGATCGTTGGCGATCTCTGCTGAGGTAGCCGTTAAGCGGTATCCGCTCATTTCAAAAGGAAGGTAAGTTATGAAACGTAAACTTATGGGTTGGGCACTCGGTGCTGCGGCAAGCATGATCGCTGTGACGGCTGCTACGGCTGGCACGCTTGATGATGTCAAGGCCAAGGGCTTTTTGCAATGCGGCGTCAGCCAGGGCCTCATCGGATTCTCAAATCCTGATGCCTCCAACAACTGGACGGGCATGGACGTGGATTTCTGCCGCGCTGTTGCCGCAGCGATTTTCAATGATCCTACCAAGGTAAAGTTCTCGCCACTCTCCGCCAAGGAACGCTTTACGGCGTTGCAATCCGGTGAAGTTGACGTGCTGTCACGCAACTCGACCTGGACGATGAGCCGTGATACGTCGCTCGGCCTGAAGTTTGCCGGCGTCATGTATTATGATGGCCAGGGCTTCATGGTGCGCAAGTCGATGAATATTGATTCCGCCTTGAAGCTGGATGGCGCGACGGTTTGCACCAACACGGGCACCACAACGGAATTGAACCTTGCCGACTACTTCAAGGCCAACAACATGAAATATGAGGTCGTTGCCATTGAAGATGCCAACCAGGTGCGCCAGGCCTATGACGAAGGCCGTTGCGATATCTTCACGACCGACCAGTCGGGCCTCTATGCGGAGCGTCTGGCGCTCAAGGTTCCGGATGATCACGTGATTCTGCCGGAAATCATATCCAAGGAGCCATTAGGGCCAGTCGTTCGCCAGGGCGATGACGCCTGGTTCAATGTTATCAAATGGACATACTATGCGCTGTTGACGGCGGAGGAATTTGGCATCACCCAGGCCAATGTTGAAGAAATGAAAGCTTCAACAAACCCTGAAATGCAGCGTATTCTTGGAATCAAGAATGCCGATGGCACTGCTGCCGGTTTCGGTACCGGCATTGGCCTTGATGAGGAATGGGTTGTTCATATCGTGAAGGCAGTGGGCAACTATGGTGAAATCTTTGAGCGCAATGTTGGTGCAAACACCCCGCTTAAAATTGAACGGGGAAAGAACGCCCTGTGGAATAAAGGTGGCCTGCAATACGCTCCACCAATCCGCTGACGTAAAATACGGGAGTCCGGCGAAACGCCGGGCTCCTTTTCTTTTCTGCAAGAACAAGACCGGATAACCGGCTAAATTGAGGGGAAGGGTGTGTTAGCATGACAGTCGCGATTGAAGCGCGTGGCGTCCCGAGGGTTTCTGTCTGGAACGATCCAAAAATCCGGGCGTTGTTTTTTCAGGCCGCACTGGTCATCGTGCTTTTGTTTCTCGCCTATGAGATTGTCTCCAACACCATTTCGAATCTTCAAAGGCTGAACAAGGATTTCGGCTATGCTTTCCTGAAGAAGACGGCTGGTTTTGACATC
>JAHFPK010000450.1 GCA_023266715.1 Hyphomicrobiales bacterium
GAAAGAACCGCAAAAGCAGAACGCCGTCCGCCTGAGCGAAATGGTGTCCATCGGTCCAGACAAGCTGATGGTCATCGAACGCATCAGCAAGACCACGAAATTCTACACGGTGAATTTGGCCGGTGCCACCGTACTAGACGCAAGCTTCGATGATGTCGCCACCTCGCCATCCCTTGAACAGCTCAGCCCCGCCGAAATCGAAGCCAAGGGCATCAAGCCGCTGGTAAAAACTTTGGTCCTGAACTCCGACGACGTGGAAAACATGCCGAAGAAGATCGAAGGAGTGGCCGTCATGTCACCAACCGAAATGATCGTGTTGTCTGATTCCGATTTCGGCATAGAAGGCGACGAGACCCAGATTCGCCGCATCACCTTCCCCGAGCCGGTGCTGCAGTAAGCCTTCCAGCGCCAGCCATACCGGGCTTCATCTGCGCTTTTAACTTTGGCCCAGATGGAGTGCCAAAGCCCCTCCCGGAGTCAGCTGTTGAGGGTGCCGAGCGCGACGGCTGGCTATGGCTTCATCTCAATCTCGCAGATCAGCGTTGCCTCCGCTGGCTCACTCAAAGTCTTGCCCTGCCACAAGGTTTGGCCGCGGAATTTACCGGATCGTCCCTCAGGCAGCATCTCGCAAGCCACGGCGATTTTCTCATAGGCCACCTCAACGACTTCCGCCAGGAATTTGACCGTGACTGCACTGAACATGCCTGGCTCCATCTCCTGATGGCGAAGAACTTCCTGCTCACAGGCCGCGTGAAGGCCGTGCAATCGGCCGAACGACTGCGCAAGGATCTCACCCGTGGCATGGTTTTCTCCTGGCCAGCCCAGCTTCTGGCCCATATCATCACCAACTATCCCGACACGCTGGATGGCCTGCATCATAGCCTCCTTGATGAACTCGAAATCATTGAGGACCATGTGCTGGACGAGCGTCACCGGGGCGAGCGTAAACGTCTGATGCTGGCAAGACGCGAAATGGCCCAGCTCCACCGGCACATGCGCAGCCAACGCCGGGCGTTGCAGAATGCTGAAAGGATTGTGGCAAACTTTCCAGAAGGCTTAACGCCCGTCATCGCCAGGCTCGCCCACCTTGATCAGGATTTTGAAGTGATGGAGGCCCGCGCCCGCTTCTTCCACGACGAGATTGATGCCAAGCTCGCCTCCGAAACCAACCGCCAGCTCTATATCCTCTCCGCCCTCACCGCGGCCTTCCTGCCGCCCACCCTGGTGGCGGGCCTCTTCGGCATGAATTTTCCCGGCATGCCCTGGTCCGATACGAAGTGGGGCTTCTGGCTGGCCATCGGCATGTGCCTGTTTTCTTCAGCTGCCGTCTGGCTGTTCCTGTGGAATGTAAGCCGGAGATAATTGCCGACACATAAATGTGATCGCCGGAATTGGAACACTTTGCCGTCCTATGTGTTCAGTTGCCGGATAGGAATGCGAGGCGTTTCGCTTCCTCTGCAACGGCAATTTGGAGTGGATACGATGTTGAACAAAACTTTCACAATCATGGTGGGAACCATGCTGGGCCTCGGCGCCTTGGCATTTTCAGGCGCCAGTGCCTCCGCTGCAGCCATGCTTCCTCTTTCATCCGCTGCTTCAGGCGAAGCAAATGCCGTCAACGACGGCGTAATCCAGGTCAATCACAAACACAAATGGCACAAGAGCTACTTCGGCTACCACTGCTATGACTGGTATGTCGGCTGTCGCTATCGCTACCACAGGCCCTATTTGGCCTTTCCCCTCGTCTTCGGCTTCGGCGCGTATGACTATTATGATTACGATTATGGCTATGCCGGGCTGGGCAGCGCGCATGTGAGATGGTGCCTGAACCGTTACCGCTCCTACAACCCGCGCACCAATCTCTGGGTGTCCTACAGCGGCAAGGTGCACCAGTGTAATAGCCCGTACGACTAACCGGGCATCAACAACTGGGTCACCCGCGCCCGAAAGGGCGCCTCCCCTATGAATTTGTCCGCGGCAATGCAACAGGCGACATGAGCCTGCAATGTTATTTCGCCTTCAGGACACTCTCGACATCGGAAACAGTGTACCTCCGGCTGCGGGGCATGACCCGCATGCATTCGCCTTCACCGGAACACCGCAGCATTTTGAGCGCTCCGTCAATTTCGAGTTTGCACAGCA
>JAHFPK010000451.1 GCA_023266715.1 Hyphomicrobiales bacterium
AACACGGCGTATATGCGGTCATGCGAATAGGAAGTTCTTTTTCTTCTACCACGCGTTCGCGCACCAGATTAGTGAGTGAGGCTTCAGCCGTTGGAATCAGCCAATGGCCGGAATTCGTTTGGAACAGGTCCTCCTTGAACTTCGGCAATTGCCCAACGCCGAACATCGCCTCATCGCGCAACATGTAGGGTGCATAGATTTCGGTGTAGCCATGATGCTCCGTGTGCAGATCAACCATGAACTGCGCCAGCGCCCGCTCGAGTTTGGCAAGCCGACCTTTCAGGATGACAAAGCGCGCGCCCGACAATTTGGCCGCCGTTTCAAAATCCATCAGGCCAAGCCACTCGCCGATGTCAAAATGCTGGCGCGGCTCGAACTTGAAAGCCGGTTTGGTTCCCCATGTGTGCAATTCTTTATTGTCATGCTCGTCCTTGCCCTTCGGCACACCCTCCATTGGAATGTTGGGAATGACGGCAAGCGCATCATTAAGCTTCTGCGTGAGCAATCGTTCGGTCTCTTCGCCGGACGAAATAAAATCCTTGAGCCCCGCGACCTCGGCTTTCAGGGCTTCGGCCCTGGGCTTGTCGCCTGCCCGCATCACCTCGCCGATTTCCTTCGACAGGGCATTGCGGCGCGCCTGGGCGTCCTGAAGTTTTTGGATGTGATCACGCTTTTCGGAATCAATTTTCAAAAGTTCGGACGATTGGGCGGCGATTCCACGCAAAGCAAGGCCCTGATCAAAGGCTGTGGGATTTTCCCTGATGGTTTTTATGTCATGCATTGGTTGCATCTTTCACGGCTTGGGCCTTGGCGCGGCGCTTCTCCAGGATTCGCACCGCCTGCACGGCAATCTCATAAAGCCCCATGAGCGGTATCGCCATGGCAATCATCGAAATGGGGTCCGGGGGCGTAATGAGAGCGGCAATTCCGCAGACTCCCACGATGGCAAAACGCCGGCCCTTGGTGAGCATCTCGTAAGTCACAATACCGATCTGGCCCAACAAGGTGAGAATAACCGGCAACTGGAAGGTGAGGCCAAAGGCCAGAATGAGCGTCATCACGAAATCGAGGTAGGCCTCGACATCGGGCATCAGTTGAATGGCCGCTTGTCCCGGATCGCCCGTGGATGCCGCCAGTCCGTAGAAAAAGCGGATGGCAACCGGCAGCAGGAAGAAATAAACCATGGCCGCGCCCAGCACAAAAAAGATGGGCGTGGCAATGAGATAGGGAAAGAGCGCCTGACGCTCATTGCGGTAAAGGCCCGGCGCCACAAAACGGTAGAGTTGGGTGGCAATCAGCGGGAAGGAGATGAACATGCCGCCAAACATGGCGATCTTCAGCTTCACCAGAAATACGCCGAGCAGCTTGATGGAAATGAGGCCCACATCGGTGCCCGTGCCCCATTTGAACGGCAGGATCAGAAGGGAAAGAATATGCGAAGAGAAGAAGAAACTGACGATGAAGGTGACGAAGAAACCCGCCACGCAATAGATCAGTCTTGTGCGCAGCTCAATCAGATGATCAAGCAGCGGCGCTTCTGAGGCATCAATATCTTCCTTCGTCATGGCTTGGGTGCTTCATCCGACGCGCCAAAGTACTTGTCGAAGTCATTGCTTTTACTGGGGGAAGCCAGGCCGATTTCATTTTTGACGTGAGTCATGGGATTGAGGTTTTTGAGCCCCTGAATGTCTTTCTTCACATCCTCCAAGCCGGCATCCTTCATGGCCGAATCCACATGGCCCTGAAATTCCCGCGCCATGCCGCGCATCTTGGTCATCATCCGGCCAAAGCCACGCAACACCTTGGGCAGGTCCTTGGGCCCGATCACGATGACCGCAATCAGGGCAAGAACAAACAACTCGGAATAGCCGACGCCGAAGTCAAACATGGGGCCTCTTGGAAGTCCTAGGACTTGACCTTCTTTGCGGGTGAATTAACCGATTCATCCGCAGTCTTTTCAAGCGTCTTCACTTCTTCGGCATCATCGGCGGCGGGATCATCCGCCAAGCCCTTCTTGAAGCTCTTGATGCCTTTGGCCACATCGCCCATCAAATCCGACACCTTGCCCTTGCCGCCAAAAACCACCAGCACAACCACCAGCAAAAGCACCCAATGCCACCACGAACCGAA
>JAHFPK010000136.1 GCA_023266715.1 Hyphomicrobiales bacterium
ACCATTGCCCTTGTGGTCCTGTCGCTGCTGCCGATGGCATTTGGCATGGGGTTTATTTATCTGGCGGGCGCCGTGGCAGGTGGTAGTTTTTTCATTTGGCAGAGCATCGAACTCATCCGCCATCCCGGACCGAAAGCCGCCCGGTCGAATTTTTATGCCTCTTTCGTGCAATTGGGACTACTGCTGATCACAGCAATAGCCGACGGCTCCTTGAACCTGTGAGTCTTAAGAAGACAACTCACGGAAGAATGCCCGTCACGTATTCTTGTCACATCACTTCAGTGTTCGACAACCTTGCGATACAGATGCCAGGTTGCGTGCCCGAGCACCGGCATCACGACTGCGAGTCCGACGAACAAGGGTATGGTGCCGATCACCAGAAGGCCGGCGACGATAAGTCCCCACATCGTCATCGTCATCGGATTGGCCATGAACGCGTGAACTGACGTCTGAATCGCCGCCACCGTGCCAACGTTCCGGTCGATAAGCAGCGGAAAGGACACCGCGCTGATGGCCAGAACCACGAGGGCGAAGACGAAGCCTACGCCGCAGCCCACGATGATGAGTGTCCAGCCGACAGGGGTGGTGAGGACTTGCCAGATAAATTCGGCAATCGATGCCGGTACCGCGCTGCCATAGATTGACCGGTAGATGGCAAAGGCAGCGCCCAGCCAGGCGAAATAGATCACACCAAGTAGAATACTAAGCTTGACGATGGCAAAGATGGAGGGGGAACGGAAGATGGTGAAGGCGTGCTCCCAGGTGATATCGTGACCCTCTTCGCGCTGCCTGCTCATGTCGTACAGGCCAACTGCGGCTACCGGGCCAATCAAGGCGAATCCGGAAACCAGTGGAAAGACCAGCGGCAACAATTCATATCCGGCCGCAACATTGACCGCAACCAACATGGCAAGGGGATATATTATGGCCAGTATAACAAGATGGGTGGGCTTCTCTTTGAAATCTTCAAGACCCTTGTACAAGGCGTCTTTGAGGTCGGCTGGATCAATCTTTCGGATATCTGCATAAACGCGGCTGTCGTCTGCGGCGCCGATCAATCTTTCATTTTTCATCGCCATGGCTGTACCCCTCAACAACAATTTCGAGTGGTCAAAAAGCGCTTATTCCGATTTCGTTCACGTTAAGACCTGACTCGAAACGCTGTGCCAATCATACACTGCCAGGCGAACTTTGTCGCCTCAATTCTAAATGCTCTGCTCAATTCGTCAGGAGTTCGCGTCAAGCATCCGAATATGGTGGATCAATCCCGGCCGCGCACCGGGCAGCGTCCGTTGCGGCGCAACAAAGCCTGTCGGGTTCGCTTCCCACATTATTCAGTGTCAAGTAAACAACGCTGGTTTTCGTTTTGCCGGTTATGGCGAATGCATAGGCTTTTTCGACCTTGATACTGGTTGTCCTTGCCATCTTCGAAACGGCAGCGAGAGCCGCAATTGTGAGTATCAGCGCAGCCAGCAATTCGATCAGCGTTCTCAGGCGCATGGCGAGGTCAGAGCCCATTTTGTGAACGAAGAAGATTGATCTGATGAGACAATTGAGCAGATTGATGTCACCTGAAACGTGACAGAGCGCCACGGCGGAATTTGCATTGCACTCTTAAGCGACGAAACCCGGCTCCGAAACCTCTCGAATGAACTCGAGGCCTAGCCGCGAAACCCCATCGCCAGAACGAACAGCTCCGCCGAGTCATCGCGGCTCGCCATGGGCTTCACATGGCGCACGCTGGCGAAATCCTTCTTCATCAGTTTCAGCATTTCGCCTTCCGTGCCGCCGCGCAAAACCTTGGCCAGATACGTGCCGCCGGGCGCCAGCACTTGGCGGGCAAAATCAAGACCCGCCTCGGCCAAGGCCATCACCAGAATATGATCCGTCTGGCGATGCCCCGTGGCGTGCGCCGCCATATCTGACAGCACCACATCGGCCTTTTCACCGCCCAGCGCATCGATCAAAAGCTGTGGCGCGTCTTCATCCAGAAAGTCCTTCTTGAAAATGGTCACCGCCGGAATGGGATCAATGCTATGCATGTCGATCGCAATGATCTTGCCCCGTCCCTCTTCCGCCCTCACTCGCTTGGAAGCAACCTGGCACCAGCCGCCCGGTGCCGCACCCAGATCCACCACGCGACCGCCCGGCTTCAAAAACTTGTACTTGTCGTCTATCTCAACCAGCTTGAAAGCAGCCCGCGATCGATAACCCAGTTTCCGCGCCTCATGCACGTAGGGGTCATTCAACTGGCGTTCCAACCAGATTTTTTGCGAAACCGTGCGCCCCTTTCCGGTTTTCACCCGAACCTTGAGGCGCCGGCCACTCAATTCATTCTTGCTTCCCGGGCGGCTCATGACATCCGCCCATAGGTCCCGTCTTCCATCATCAATTGGGTGAGAATGCCTTCGCGCAATCCCCGGTCCGCCACGCGAATGCGGGTCGCCGGGAAAGCCAATCTGATTTCTTCCAGAATGGCACAACCCGCCATCACAAGATCCGCCCGCTCGCGCCCGATGCAGGCATTCATCATCCGTTCCTCATAGGTCATGGCCAGCAACTCCGCCGTCACCTTGCCCACGTCGTCGCTTAACAGCCAGCAACCATCAACCTTTGACCGGTCATAACGGCGAAGGCCGAGCTGAACCCCGGCAATGGTTGTCACCGTCCCCGAGGTTCCCAGCAAATGGGAAGGCAGCGGCACAGATCCCTTGAGTCTTTGAACCTGGGCCACAAATCCGGCGAGAAGCGGCCGCAAGTAATTCCGCATGGCGGCAAAGGACTGGGAAGTGACATCAACACCACCGCCAAATTGTTCCGAAATGGTTACTACCCCAGCGGCCAAAGACGTCCAGGCGAGAAGTTCCTTTTTCTCGCCGCGCTGTTCAACCCACATGACTTCGGTGGAGCCCCCGCCAATATCAAAGACAAGGGCACTTTGAGCATCGGAATCAATCAGCGGCTCCGCCCCTGTTGCCGCCAGCCTCGCCTCGGTTTCACGGTCAATAATCTCGAGTTCAAGTCCCGTTTCACTGCTCACCCGGGCAATGAATTCGGCGCCATTGCTCGCCATGCGGCAAGCTTCAGTTGCAATCAGCCGATGCTTCTTAACCTTGTGCCACATCAATTTATTGGAACATACCCGCAAGGCTTCGATGGTCCGATCCATGGCGGAAGTGTTCAAAGCGCCGGTCTTGCCAAGCCCCTCACCCAAACGGACAATCCGCGAAAAAGCATCCTTGACGTGAAAACCGCGCTCGGCCGGAGCGGCAATTAAAAGCCTGCAATTATTGGTGCCTAGGTCCAAAGCACCATAATAGACATCCCTTTCGGGGGCCCTGTCATTTGCTGCAACCTCCGGTTCAGGCCGACCTTTTGATCGTCCCCTGCTGCCGTGCAGCCCAAACCTGCGCCTGCCACGGGAATTTCCCGCACCGCTGGTCGCGTCCACGTTAAGCTTTCCAGACGACCTGCTCTCGACGGGCCTGCCCGGAGCTCAGAAATCATCTCATAATCATTGCGTTGGGGTCATCTTAACAGTTTCAACCCTCACGTAAAGCAAATGAATCCCGTCCAAATGCGCCCTAATCATTAACCACTAATTGAGACTATGGCGGCTACCAATGGGCTTCGGGACAGGAGTTACATGCGTACTTTTGGAAATCGCTGGTTCAAGGACGGCTCTCTCATCGGTGAATATGCTGAGCATTTTGGCCAGGCAATCACACGTCAAAAGAACTCTGCAGCGCTCAATGCCGCCAAGGTTGACGCTGAATTGGCCTCCAAAGCCAAATCTGAATTCATTGCCAATATGAGCCACGAATTGCGCACGCCGCTTAATGCCATCATCGGTTTTTCCGACATGCTGGCCACCAAAACCGTTTCGGCCCCCGAAAAAATTGAACAGTATTCGGCCTATATAAAACAGGCCGCAGAACATCTCCTGGCCCTGATCAACGGCATTCTTGACGTGTCCAAGATTCAGGCCGGCAAATTGTCCGTTGATCTCGAACCTGTCGGCATCATTGCTGTCCTCGAGTCCTGCCTGCTTATTGTTGAAGCCAAAGCGCGTGAAAAAGATGTGCTGGTTGAATCCCATATTGCTCCAAACCTTCCGGAGTTCATGGCTGACCCGCTCCGCCTCAAGCAAATTCTGATTAACCTCCTCAGTAACGCCGTGAAATTCACTCCTCCCATGGGCACCATTCGCGTTGAAGTCGCCCTTCGTGGATCGGGCTTTGCCGGTATCACCATAAGCGACACCGGCATGGGAATGTCTCTTGCTGAGATTGAAACCGCAATGAGCCCCTTTGGCCAGATCGATGCGGGATTCAACAAACGCCATGAGGGAACCGGCCTTGGACTGCCAATCGCCCATGCACTTGCGCGCTTGCATGGTGGCGACTTGCAAATTGAATCCAAAAAGGGTGCGGGAACGCGCGTGACCGTCATCCTGCCCATGGTACCACCGAAACCGCCATCAATACCCGCACGCGAAACCAGTCTTCATTAGGGGGCCAAAAGCTTATGAACCGTCCAAAAGCAATACCTCAGGAACAAGAAGAAGCCCTCCCTGAATCCATAGCGCGCGTCGGCCGGATCGTTGCTGTCACCGGCGCCCATGCCATCATCTTGCTGGATGTCGAAGAACGCACCAACATAGACGCTGAAAGAAGCCCTGAAATTGGCACCCTGCTGAAGGTGGATTGCGCGACGTCCATTTCCCTGGCCCTGGTTTCTGCCCTGAGTTCTCCCATGCCATCGCACAATAAGGGTGAGCAAGAACTGCGCATTGTCGAAGTGGAATTCATTGGCGAGCTTCCCAAGGATGAGCATGGCCGGCCAAAATCATTCCGCCGCGGTATTTCATCCTATCCATCCCTGGGCGACACGGTCTATCGCGCCAGCCGCAGCGAACTGTCAAAAGCCTATGCCTGCGATTCCGATACCTCCATTCGTGTCGGTCATATTCAGCAGGACCCTTCCATTCCCGCCATGATCAAAATCGACGAAATGCTGGGCAAGCATTTTGCCGTGCTGGGCACAACGGGCACCGGTAAATCCTGCACCGTTGCCCTCATTCTCCGCCGCATTCTGGAAAAAAATCCCCAGGCTCATGTTCTCCTCCTCGATGTGCACCGCGAATATGCCCAATCCTTCAAGGGCATGTCGGAAGTCATAACCCCTGACAACATGGTGCTGCCCTTCTGGCTTTTAAACTTTGAAGAGGCCGTTGAAATTCTGATTGGCCAGCAGCCCGGCCGCGAAACCGATGTTGAAATCCTGCGCGAACTCATCCCCATGGCCAAGGCGCGCTACATGAACAATCAGCGCCGCGACAAGACAGGGGCAACCGTTCGCGGCGGCTTTGATGGCAGTAACATCGGCGTTGATTCGCCACTGCCCTATAGGACATCTGATCTCACCGGCATTCTTGAAGAATACATCGGCAAGCTTGAACTGCGCGGCGAACTCGCACCCTACAAGCGCTTGAAAGCCCGCATCGAAACTATTTCACGCGACCCCCGTTACGGCTTCATGTTCGGCAGCCTCACTGTGCAGGACAACATGGCCGCAGTTCTCGCGCGCCTGTTCCGCATCCCCGTCAATGGCAAGCCCATTGCGATCGTGGAGTTGGGCGGCCTGCCCTCGGAAATCATCAATGTTGTGGTTTCGGTTCTGGCCCGCTTGGCTTTTGACTTCGGCGTGTGGAGTGCTGGGCGCATTCCCATAACCTTCGTATGCGAGGAAGCCCACCGTTACGTTCCTATTGACAAGACCCTTGGCTTTGAGCCCACCAAAAAATCAATTTCGCGCATCGCCAAAGAGGGGCGCAAATACGGCGTATCGCTCTGCATGATTACGCAGCGCCCGGCCGAGCTTGATCCCACCATTCTGTCCCAGTGCAATACCATTTTTTCCATGCGTCTCACCAATGAACGCGACCAGGATATTTTGCGCGCCGGTATTTCGGACGCCGCCGCCAGCCTTCTCGAGTTCATGTCCACAATGGGAACCGGCGAGGCAATCACCTTCGGCGAAGGCGTGGCCCTTCCCACCCGCATCAAGTTCGACATGCTGCCTGAGGACGAATGGCCCAAGAGCAACACTGCTTCATTTACAACGAACTGGGCCAGGAACTTGCCCGATGATTCATTCCTCAACGAAGTTGTTAATCGTTGGCGCGCCCAGACCTTCAATCCTGACGCCTCCAATTATTCGGTCGAGGCCGCAGCAGCCCAGGCGGCCCCTATGGCCGTTCCTCCTCATCCGACGTTGCGGCGCGAACACCTGCAGCCTTCGCCAATTCAGCAAAGGCCCGGCATTCAACCTGCCCCTGCGGCTTTCGGCCAGCACATGCCACCGCAACCGTTGCGTCGGAGTACAGACCTCGCCCAAGCAGCGCCAACGCCAGCTCCAACTGCGGGCCAGCAACCAAGCCTCGCCAACCTTATCAAACAGTTCCGGACATAGATTTTTTCAGTTTGTCGCCTTCGCCCGTCCTGCGAAGCAAAGCGAAGCAGGATGGGAGAAGGTGCCCGGCAGGGCGGATGAGGGCACTTTACTGTTAACCCACACTCCACCCTTGCACTGAAGTCTCCCCGCCGCTATTGAAGCCGCTATTCCCAGCGCATTGGGGGATCGGCTAACGGTAGGCCCACAGACTCTGACTCTGTTTGTCTAGGTTCGAATCCTAGTCCCCCAGCCAACATCAAATGATAGAATTTTATTATCTAAAAACAAGGTATTAGCAGACTCGACTTCTCTTGGAGTACACCAAATCAGGCTAAAAAGTACGCCACCGAGGTACACCGCGAGTCAGGATTGATTTGTAGTCCAATTTGGCCCGCCTTCAAGCCTTTGCCGATACGCCTCATTGTGTTGAAAAAACCCCTCGCCGCTGCGGCTGCTGCCCGCCAAAAGGCGCGTTTGGACAGCCGCAAAGATCAACGCCGCAGAACCGATTCTCGCACCTTCGCTGCCGCCGATCATCTCATTCTGATCACGTCTCTTGATCGGGAAGCGTTTCCACCGGACCGCTTGGCACGCCTTTACCGCCTGCGCTGGCAGATCGAACTCGCCTTCAAGCGCCTGAAGTCGATCCTCAACATCGACCGGCTTCCCGCCAGACAGCCAGTCCTCGCAAGGGCATGGCTCCTTGCCCATCTCCTTCTGGCACTTCTCGCCGATGACATCCGCTCTGAACTGGATGTCTTTTCCCCCTCACCACCACACTAACCGGGCGGCCTCTCTTTGGC